>JALYSW010000297.1 GCA_030854615.1 Gemmatimonadota bacterium | reverse complement strand
GAAGTCGTCGACCCCGTCACCCTCGGCAACGAGCTCCTGCGCCGCGGCGAGCTCGATGCCGCGGGCGGCAAGGAGTACATCGGCGAGCTGATCGATGCGGTCCCCACCGCGGCGAACGTCGAGTATCACGCGAAGATCGTGAAGGAGAAGGCGCTCCTCCGCCGCCTCATCGAGACGTCGACCGGCATCATCACCGAGGCCTTCCAGGGGCGCACCACCGTCGAGGAGCTGCTCGACGACGCGGAGCAGAAGATCTTCCAGGTGAGCCAGCAGCGCGGCATGCAGGGCTTCACGCGCGTGAAGGAGCTCATGTGGCCGACGATGGAGCGCATCGAGGCGCTGCAGCGCGGTGGCAAGACGGTCACCGGCGTCGCGAGCGGCTTCACCGATCTCGACGAGCTCACCTCCGGCTTCCAGCCAGCCGATCTCGTCATCGTCGCCGCGCGACCATCGATGGGAAAGACCGCGCTCGTTCTGAACATCGCGCAGTACGCCGCCATCGAGAAGAACGTTCCCGTCGCACTCTTCTCGCTGGAAATGAGCAAGGAGTCGCTGGTGCAGCGCATGCTCACCGCCGAGGGGCGCGTCGATGCGCAGAAGATGCGCAAAGGGCTGCTGCGCGACGAAGACTATTCGCGCCTCGCGCGCGCGGCGGGAATCCTGAGCGGCGCGCCGATCTGGATCGACGACTCGGCCGGCATCACGCTGCTCGAGATCCGCTCCAAGGCGCGCCGTCTCAAGGCCGATCAGGACATCGGGATGGTCGTCATCGATTACCTCCAGCTGATTCAGGGGCCCTCATCGTCCGAGAGCAGGCAGCAGGAGATCAGCCAGATCTCGCGCTCGCTCAAGGCGCTCGCGAAGGAGCTCTCGGTGCCGGTGATCGCGCTCTCGCAGCTCTCGCGCGCGCCCGAGCAGCGCGCCGGCGACCATCGCCCACAGCTCTCCGATCTCCGCGAGTCCGGCGCGATCGAGCAAGACGCCGATCTCGTCATGTTCATCTATCGTCAGGAGGTCTACGACGGCGCGACGGACAAGGACGGCAACTCGCTCGAGGGGCGCGCCGAGGTGATCATCGGCAAGCAGCGCAACGGACCGATCGGACTCGTGAATCTCTTCTTTCACAAGGCGTACACGCGGTTCGAGAACTACACGGCGCCGCGGCAGCAGTGAGCGCCAAGGCGCGCACGGTCTATCGCTGCACGGATTGCGGCGCCGAGCATCCGAAGTGGTCGGGGAAGTGCGACACGTGTGGCGAGTGGAACACGCTCGTCGAGGAGATCGTCGCGGCACGTCCCGCAACGGCAGCCGGTCGCGCGCGCGCCGCAGGCCCCACACTCGCCTCCTCCGGCAATGCCGCCGTCGCGATGCGGCTCGGCGATCTCCGCGCGGCCGACACCCCGCGCTGGAACACCGGCATCAACGAATTTGATTTTGTTTTGGGCGGCGGAATAGTGCCCGGCTCGATGGTGCTGATAGGCGGCGAGCCGGGGATCGGGAAGTCGACGCTCCTGCTGCAGGTCGCCGCGCGACTCGCGTCGCAGGGACATCGCGCGCTCTACATCTCGGGGGAGGAGTCGCCGCTGCAGGTGAAGCTGCGTGCCGATCGGCTCGCCGAGTCATCGGAGAACGTCGAGCTGATCGCCGAGACAGAGCTCGAGACGATTCTCGCGACGGCGTCGGCGATGCGGCCGCAGGCGATGTTCGTCGACTCGATCCAGACGATCTTCACCAACGAGCTCGAAAGCGCACCCGGCAACGTCGGACAGGTGCGCGAGTGCGCCGCGCGTCTGATGCGCTTCGCCAAGGAATCGGGGACGGCGGTGTTCGTCGTCGGCCACGTAACCAAAGGTGGAGGAATAGCCGGGCCGAAGACGCTCGAGCACATCGTCGACACGGTTTTGTATTTCGAGGGCGAAGGCTTTCTCGATCAGCGAGTGCTGCGCGCCACGAAGAATCGCTTCGGCGGCGTCGACGAAATCGGTGTATTCCGCATGACCGCCGGCGGGCTCATTCCCGTCGCCAATCCATCCGAGCTCTTCCTCGGCGATCGGCACACGGGTGCGAGCGGCACCGCGGTCACCGCGTTGATGGAAGGGACGCGCCCATTGCTCGTAGAGGTGCAGGGGCTCGCGGCGAAGGCGGGCTTCGGCACGCCGCAGCGCGTCGCCACGGGCTACGACGGTCGGCGGCTCGCGCTGTTGCTCGCGGTGCTCGACAAGCGCGCGGGGCTTTCGTTCGCGCAGCTCGACGTCTTCGTCAACGTCGTTGGCGGGCTCAAGGTGCAGGAGCCCGCGGGCGATCTCGCGACCGCTGCAGCGCTCGCGTCGAGCGTCTACGATCGTGCGCTCCCCGCGGATGCGATTCTCCTGGGCGAGGTCGGGCTCGCGGGCGAGATCCGACCGGTGTCGCAGGCGGAGCGCAGGCTCGCCGAGGCGGAGAAGATGGGAATGGGCGTCGCGTATCTCGCGGAGCGGAGCATCCCGCGCCGCGCGCCAAAGGGGCTCAGGTGCGTCGGCGTGCAGACGGTGCGCGAGCTGCTCGAGAAGATCTTCACGTGAGCCCTGCGGCCCCAAGCTCGAGCCCCGAGGTCACGCGCGACGTCGGCGTCGTCATCGTTGCTGCGGGATCGAGTACGCGGACGGCAGGCGCGGAGCTCAAGCAGTTTCGCTGGGTCGCGGGGAAGCCGATGCTCCTCCACAGCGTGCAACGATTCATGGAACGCGCCGACGTCGCGCTCGTCGTGTGCGTGCTGCCGAAGTCGCACGTGGGCGATCCACCGCCGTGGCTCTTCCAGTGCGATGTCGATCGACTGCTCGTGTCCGTGGGCGGACGCGTGCGCGGCGAGTCGGTGCTGAACGGCCTCGAGGACATGCCGGCCGAGGTGGGCATCGTGCTCGTGCACGATGCGGCGCGTCCGATGGTCGACTCCGAGACGATCGAGCGCGTCGTCGCGAAGGCGCGCGAAGGTGTGGGCGCCGTGCCCGGACTTCCGGCCACCGACACGATCAAGGAAGTGGACGAGAGCGGCGCGATCGTGCGCACGCCGGATCGCACGACGCTCTTCCACGCGCAGACGCCGCAGGGCTTCCCGCGCGCGATGATCGAGCAGGCGTACATCCGTGCGAAGGCCGATCGCGTGCAGGCTACCGACGATGCCGCGCTGTGCGAGCGCATCGGCGCGCGCGTCGTCATTGTCGAAGGAAGCGCGACCGGGATGAAGATCACCACCGACGAGGACTTCGCACGCGTCGACGCATTCGTGAAATTAATTCGATGAGCATGGAATCATGACCACAGCGCCATTCGTCGTCCCATTCTGGTCGCCCGCCGAAGTGGCGGCGTCGATCAACGGGACGATCGCGCATCTCGCCGCGCGCAGGGTGCTCGCGTATCCCACCGAGACCGTCTACGGCTTCGGAGGCGCGACCGACTACGACTCCGTCGAGTCGCTCGTGAACATGAAGGGGCGCCCAGCAGGGAAGCCGTTTCTCATCCTCGTGGCTTCGAGTGAGATGGTGACGCGGCTCGACCTTCGACTCTCGGGCTACGCAGCGCGCCTTGCCGCCCGGCACTGGCCTGGCCCGCTCACCCTCGTTCTGGGTGGCGGCGAGCGCCGGCTCCCCGAGCGGCTGCGCGGACCGGAGGGCGGCGTCGCGGTGCGATGGACGTCACATCCGAATCTTTCGCGGCTGCTCAAGGCCTACGGTGAGCCGCTCACGTCGACGAGCGCGAATCGTCCCGGCGTGCCGCCCGCGATGACCGCGCGCGAGATCGAAGAGCAGTGGAGCGCGGAGATCGGGCGCGGGAATCTTCGCGTGCTCGATGGCGGGCGATTGATCCCGTCGCCTCCCTCGACCGTGGTAGATTGCATGGGTGCGCGGGCCCGTGTGATCCGGCCAGGCGCCATCTCCTCCGCGACATTACGGGAAAGCGTACCGGACATCATTGGAGATCTGTAGTCCCATGCGAGTGCTCTTTGTGTGCACCGGAAATACCTGTCGAAGCGTCATGGCCGAGTATCTGGCGCGGCGCATCGCATCGGAGCGCAATATCCCGGTGGAGATCGGGAGCGCCGGCACCGCCGCGTGGGATGGCGCACCCGCATCGGACGGTGCGCTCCTGGTCTGTCTCGAGCACGAAGTGGACTTGTCGCCGCATCGCGCGCGCCTGCTCACGCGCGAGCTGCTCGAGAGCTACCAGCTCGTGCTGGCGATGGGCCCGCACCATCTCGAGCGCATCGAGGCGATTGGCGGAAAGGGACGCACCCACCTGCTCACCTCGTACGGCTCGCGCGGATCCACGGATCGCCCGATCGCCGATCCGTTCGGCGGCGATCTCGGTCTCTATCGCGAGACCTTCGACGAGCTCGAGCGCGAGATCAATCGCGCCTTCGACCGCCTCGCCGCCGAACGAGCGCCGGGCGTCTCGTGATCGCGGGTCCGAGCCGCCTTGTCCTGCTCGGGAATCCCGTCAGTCATTCGCTTTCACCCGTGTTTCAGAATGCCGCGCTGCGCAGCGAGGGCATTCCGCTCACCTACGAAGCCATCGAGGTGGCCGCTCCCGACCTCGCGCACGTGCTGACGCTGCTGGCCGAGGACAACGCGGCGGGGAACATCACGATTCCGCACAAGGAGGCGGCGGCCGCACTCTGCGCGCGACTGTCACCCATCGCCGAGCGTGTGGGCGCGGTGAACACGTTCTGGATCGAGGACGATGGAGCGATCGTCGGCGACAACACGGATGTCGGTGGCTTCGAGGCGCTCGTGCGCGCAACGATGGATGGGCTCCCGCGCGGACGCATCGCGGTGCTCGGCGCCGGCGGCGCGGCTGCCGCGGCGCTCGCGGCGATCGAGCAGTGGCCAGAATGCGAAGTGACGCTCTACAACCGCAGTCACACGCGGCTCGCACGCCTCGCGTCGCGCTTCCCGATCGTCACGCGCACGGCAGAGACGGCGGAAGAAGCGGTGCAGGGAGCGACGCTGGTGGTGAATGCGAGTGCGTCGGGGCTCGAGGATGATGTCTTTCCCGTCGCGATCGAGACGCTGCCGTATGCTGCGGCGGTGGTCGACCTCGTGTACCGCCGCGGCGAGACGCCATGGGTGCGCGCCGCGCTCGCGTGCGGACATCGTGCGAGCGATGGGCTGCCGATGTTGATCGAGCAGGGTGCGCTTTCTTTCGAGAAATGGTTCGGCCGCCCCGCCCCGCGCGCGACCATGTGGGACGCCGTGACGATGCCCGCGGATGCGTGAGCGGCCAGTGGTGCGCGCGACTGCCCGCTATGACGCACGTGCGAGCCTGCAGTCGCTCGCACGTGGCATCACGGACCTTCTCCTCCCCCGCAGCTGCGCGGTCTGCGAGCGCGCCGTCGACGCTGGCGACACGGCCCTCGTGTGCGGCCGATGCTGGGCGCGCGCGCACGAGCT
>JALYSW010000083.1 GCA_030854615.1 Gemmatimonadota bacterium | reverse complement strand
TCCGGTGGGAGATGCAGCACGGTGTTTGCCCAGAGCTCGCCAACGGGCGGAGCGTTGGGGCTGAGCGCGTGGGTGAGGCGCGGCACCACGATGATGGCGGCGTCGGATGGAGTGTTTGGGGCGGATCGTCGGGCAAACGAGAAGATGTGAGGGCCGAGTATGCCGTGGGCGGCAATTGGGTGATAGGAGCCGGCGGCGAAGAGGGGAGCGTGGGTTGCGCGGGCGTAGAGGGCCTTGCGGATGAGTACCGGCTTGTCACCAGCTGGTGACATGGCGTCGAATAGCCTCTCGTCGAAACAAACCGCGCGACGATTGTCCGGATCGACCAGAGAGAAATTCCAGTACTCGTCGCCCTGGTATATGTCCGGGAAGCCGGGCGACGTGAGATGCAGCAGCGTCCGCGCGAGTGCGTTCCCCGCGGCGCTCGGCGCGATCGTCGCCACCAGCTGCTCGAGCTCCGCCGTGAACTTCGGGCGCGCAACGATCTGCGCGATGAACGCGCCGAGCGCGCGCTCGTACTCCTCGTTGGGATCCGTCCACGAGGTTCGCCCCTTCGCCTCGCGCGCCGCCTTGAGCGCGAACGCGGTCACGCGCTCGCGCAGAGAGTCCACCTCTTCGCGCTCGGGAGGCGAGGCTGCGGGCCAGATGCCGACGAGCGTCTGGTAGATCGCGTACTCCATGTTCGCGTCAGGGGCGAAGCGGTCGCCCACGCGTAGCTTGAGCGAGCGATGCACGCGCGCCCACTTCGCGACCTGGCGCGACCACTCCTCCGGAATCTCGGAGAGCACGTCGAGTCGCGCGCGGACGTCTGCGCTGCGCTTCGTGTCGTGCGTGCTCGTGGCGAGCATCGTTCGCGGCCACCGGACGCTCCGCTCGATGTTCGCATCGTGGAGATAGCCGACGGCGTCGCGGAGCTCGCCGCCGGGGTCCGCGCCGACCTCGTTGCGCGACAGGAGCGGCGAATACCTGTAGAGCGCCGTGTCCTCGATTCCCTTCGCGGTCGCCGGCCCGCTCACCTGCTGGAAGCGCAACACGAATCCATCGCGCTCGCTCCTCGCCGCATCGTCGCCGAGCGCTGAGGGGTCTGTCAGGAAGATCCGCTCGAGGAGCTCGAGCAGCGGCGGGCGGATGCGAGCGAGATCGCGCGCGGCCGAGAAGGCCGTCTCCAGCGCGGCGCGATCATCCTCGTGCAACGCGAGCGCGCCCGATTCCATGTACGTGCGATAGACAGGGAGCCGCGCGATCAGCTGCACGATGCCCTCGCCGAGTTGCACGCGCGTGAGCGACTGCGTGTGCGCGTCGCGTCGCGCGATCGGCGCGAGGAGCGCGGCGAGTCGCTGCACATCGGGGGCGAGCGAGCCGCGGAGGATGAATGCCTTGCCGCGCACCGCGACCTCGTGGAAGTCGAGCTCGGGGCGCCGGATATCGAGGAAGCTCCGGTACGACTTCTCGATCTCACGCATCCCATCTGGGTCGATGAAGATCGCGTCGAGCTGCGCGAGGAATTCGTAGCCAGTCGTCCCCGCCACCGGCCAGTCGGCGCGCAGCCGCTCGCGCCCGGAGAGGATCTTCTCGACGAACACCGGGATCTCCGCGCCCGGGAGCACCTGCTGGATGGTCGCGTTGAGCCGGTCGAGATAGTCGCGCGGATTGCGCAGCCCGTCGACGTGATCGACGCGGAGACCGTCGAGCTGGCCGTCCTTCACCCACTGGATGATGCGGCGGTGCGTCGCGCCGAAGACGGCGGGATCCTCCATGCGCAGCGCGACGAGCTCGTTGATGTCGAAGAAGCGGCGGTAGTTGATCTCGTGCGCCGCGCGGCGCCAGAAGACGAGCGCGTACACCTGTCGCTCGAGGAGCGCGGCGAGTCGCACGCGTCCCGCATCACCCTCGGCGAAATCCTGCGCGGCGTTTGCGAGCGCCGAGTGAATGGCGGGAGTGCGGTCGGCGAGTGCCTCGAGGCGGCGAAGGAGCTCGGGCGCCTCCTTCTGTCTGCGCTCGATCTCGGCGCGTCGCCTGGTGAGTCGCTGCGGGAGCGATGCGAGCGCGGCGCGAATGCTCCCGAGCTCGGCTTTGTCCTCGACGCTCACATCGTCTGGCAGCGCGCTTATCGCGAGGTCGAGCAGCGAGGGGATCGTCGTCGGATCGAGCGGAAAGCTGTGGTCGAAGTAGTTGATGCGGAACCGTCCCGCATGGAGCACGACAGCGAGCTCGTCGTGCGCGATCGCGCTCGCGAGCTCCTGCCCGAGGATGGGGATGAGGACGCGCCCCTTGAGTCCGCGCGCGGGGGTATCCCAGTCGATGTCGAACCAGCTCGCGTAGCGCGACGCCGGTCCGTTCGCGAAGAGATCGTCCCAGAACGGATTGTCGGCGCCGACGCCCATGTGGTTGGGGACGATGTCGAGCACCATCCCCATGTCGTGCGCGCGCAGCTCGGCTATTAGCGCATCCCAGCTCGCATCGCTCCCGAGCTCGGGGTCGAGTCGCGTCGGATCGACCACATCGTAGCCGTGCGTGCTTCCGGGGCGCGAGCGCAGCACGGGCGACGCGTAAATGTGCGAGATGCCGAGCGCGGAGAGATATGGCACGAGCGCTCTCGCGTCGTCGAGCGTGAAGGCCGCGCTGAGCTGCAGCCGGTACGTCGCGCGTATCGGGATCGTCATCGAAGATGCGCCGCCGCGTCAGCGACCAGCGCGCACGGGATCGGGAAAGGCGATCGCGACCTCGGGATCGCTGGCGAGCGTCTCGATCGAGTGCGAGAGGCGGCGCGTCCAGCTGCGAAAGAGATCGGCGCTCACGCCGGGGAGATTCACCGGCTCGCGCTCGCCGACGAGATCCTCGAGATAAACGCCGACGAGCGCCGCCGGCGTCGAGCAGATGAAGCGGTGCACGGCGCCGCGCAGCTCGGCATTGCTCGGCGACGCCGCATCGCCGCTCTTGAGCGCGCCCTCGGCCACCAGCCGCTCGACGAGGAAGCGCCGCTCGTTGTCGCGGTGCGCGTGCGCGGCGGCCGCGTGCTCCTCCGTGTCGATGAGGCCGGCCATGTGCTGGAGCTCGATGTCGCGCGCGGTCCAGAAGCCGGTGATCGTCGCCATGTCGTGCGTATCGGCCGTCGTGAGCGAGAGCTTCGGATACGACGACGCGGGGCGGAAGCGGCCGTCGCTCTCGCGCTCGAAGTACATCACGCGCGAGGAGAGAATGCCCCAGTGCTCGAGCACGCCGGGCACTTCCGGGGGAACGGTGCCGAGGTCTTCGCCGACGACGAGCGCGTGATGCCGAACGCTCTCGAGCGCGAGGATGCCGAGCATGTCCTCGGTTGGAAAGCGCACATAGGCGCCGAACTTCCCGGGCATGCCGGCGGGGATCCAGAACTGGCGGAAGAGGCCGAGCACGTGATCGATGCGGAGGGCGCCGGCGTGACGGAGCGTTGCGCGGATGATCGCGATCCAGAATGCGTAGCGATCGTCGACGAGCCGGCGCGGATCGATGGGCGGGAGTCCCCAGTTCTGCCCCTGCGGCGCGTAGTCATCGGGCGGCGCGCCGACGGAGACGCCGGCGAGAAAGAGATGAGCGAAGGCCCAGACGTCCGCGCTGTCGGGGGCGGCGCCGATCGCGAGATCCTGGTAGATGCCGATGCCGAGTCCGGATTTGTGCGCGAGCGCGGCGGCGGCGGCGAGCTGGCGATCGAGCTCGAATTGCAACCAGCGATGAAAGTCGACCTCGGTTTCGCTGGATGCGCGGAACGCGACGACATCCGCGGATGCGGGGTGGCGATATTCGACCGGCCACTGCGGCCATCCGCGTAGCTCGCCCTTGCCGGCGAAGTGGTCCTCGAGTGCGCAGAAGGTCGCGAAGTAGACGAGCGTCTGCCCTTCCTGCTCGATGTACGCGCGATAGTCGCGGCCGCGGCCGGAGCGCGCATCGCGATGACGAATGATGAAGGTGCGATGGAGCATCTCGAGCGCGCGGCGCTTGAGTGCCCAGGCGCGATCGTAATCGACGTGCGTGCTGGAGCGCAGGGAGACGAGCGCGGCGAGCGTGTCGGGATCTTCGAGCAGCGCGCGCACCTCGACGCACTCGCTCAACTCCGGCACCGCCGTGACATCGATGTAGATCGGGTTGCGATAGAGCCGGCTGACGGGGCTGTACGGCGAGATGTCCTGGCCGCGATTGCGGAGTGCGTGCAGCGGATTCACGCCGACGAACGCTGCGCCCTTCTCTCCGCTCCACTCCGCGATGGTCGCGAGGTCGGTGATGTCGCCTACGCCCCAGTTGCGATCGCTGCGCACCGCGTAGAGATTCGCGATGAGCCCCATCGCGCGGCGGATGGGCGCCATGCATTTGGGCGGCACGACGATGAGTGTCTGGTCCTCGTTGCCGATGGTGAGCGTGTGGTAGCCGATCGGGAGCTCCTTTCCGGGACTCCAGTCGCCGCCGCGCTCGAGGGTGAGCACCGCGCCGCGCGGAGGAATCGAGAATTCGGAGCCGTGCACGATGACGCGCACCGGAGCGAGCGTGCGGGCTGCGGCGCGCGCGTCGAGCAGCGCGAGTGCGGCGGCGGCGCGCTCTTCGGTGGACGCATCGAAGCCCATCGCGGCGATGATCGCGACGCGCGTGACATCTTCGGTAACCCGTGTTTCGCGCCCGGTCTGATCGACGTATTCGGGGAGAATGCCGAGGCGGTTGGCGAGCGTGTGAAGCGCGGAGGCGGGCATGAAGTCAAAGGTAGCGTGTTGAGCGAGCCAAACGCCGCGCTACCTTTCCTGATATCGCCACTTCATGGAGGACAGGATGAGACGAAACAGCTCGACGTTCGTTGTCGCACTCGCACTCGCTGCAGCACTCATCGCCGCACGGCGCGCGCCGAATCATGGTGATGCGCAAGCGGCGGATGGCTGCTGGTTCCAGCCGAAGTCGCAGGATCCCACGGTGCGCGCGAGCAAGCACGACTCGACGTCGGTGGCGCTCGACGGCGGCACGGTGAAGATCTGCTACGGACGTCCGAACGTGCGCGGCCGGCCGATCATGGGCAAGCTCGTTCCGTACGGGGAGCCGTGGAGACTCGGCGCCGACGAGGCGACGGCGATCTACGTTCCGTTTCGCGCGAAGATCGCGGGGGTGAAGGTCGAGCCGGGGTGGTACTCGCTCTACGTGATTCCGACCGCCACGCAGTGGCAGATCGTCGTCAACTCGGACGCGAAGCGATGGGGCGTCGACATCGATGCGAAGGTGCGCGCGAAGGACGTCGGTACGGGAACGGTTCCCTCGTCGAAGACCGCGGCGCCCGTCGAGACGCTGACGATCGCGCTGAGCAAGGACGCACCGTCGAAAGCGACGATCACTGTGCAGTGGTCGGACACCGAGGTTCACATCCCGGTCGAGAAGCAATAGTCGTATCGCGCGCCGGGCTACGGCGCGGGCTGGTTCCTTACCGTGGTGTCCGCGGGCGTGCCCGTACGGTGCGCGATGACGTAGAAGTTCGGATCCACCGCGAAGCTCGCGCCGTCTTTCAGAGCGAGCTTCGTCGTCTGCGGCGACGTCGTTGGGCGGATCGTCGTGAATTGCGCGTCTTTCAGCGTGACGCGCACCGGCATGTCGAAGCCGGGAACGACATTCGTCCAGCGATACGTGAGCTTGTTGCCGGCGATGCTGTACTCGAGCACGGGGACCATCGTCGTCGTCAGATACTGTGCGAATACCTTGCTCAGGTCGACGCCGGCGTGCTCGCTGATGTACGATTCGATCTGCGCGCCGGTGACGGTTTGGTGCCAGAAGGTCTTGCTGAGGCCGCGCAAAACCGAGCGCCACTTCTCATCGTTGTTTACGATCTGGCGGATGGTGTGGAGCATGTTGCCACCCTTGTTGTACATGTCGCCCGAGCCTTCGCGATTCAGCCCGTACTCGGCGACGATCGGCGCATCGTTCTGGATGCCCGCGCGCTCCCCGATCGCGTACTTCGCTCCCGCCTCCTTCCCCGACTGACACTCCTCGTACAGTATCTCCGCGTAGTTCGCGAAGCCCTCGTGCACCCACGAGTCGGCGATGTCCTTCGTCGTGATGTTGTTGCCGAACCACTCGTGCGCGCTTTCGTGGATGATGATGAAATCCCACGCGAGTCCAAGTCCCGTGTTCGAGCGGTCGCGCCCGAGATAGCCGTTTTGGAAGCGATTGCCATAAGCGACGGCCGACTGGTGCTCCATGCCGAGGTGGGGCGCCTCGACGAGCTTGTAGCCGTCGGCGTACCATGGATAGGGGCCGAACCAGTGCTCGAAGCAGGCGAGCATCGGCCGTACCTGCGCCCACTGCCTCTTTGCGGCGTCGACGTGATAGGCGAGCGGCCAGAAATCGAGCGTGAGATTGCCGGCCTCGCCGGCGTACATCTCGCTGTAGTGCGCGTAGCTGCCGGCGTTGATCGCCACATCGTAGTTGTTGATCGGCGATGTCACGAACCATTCGAAGGTCGTGGTGCCATCGGCGTTGTGCGTGGTGCTGCGCAGGCGCCCGTTGGAAACATCGATCATCGAATCGGGAACGGTGATGGCGACGCGCTGCGAGTCGGGCTCATCGGCCTGCGTGTCCTTGTTGGGCCACCAGACGCTGGCGCCGAGTCCCTGGTTGGTGGTGGCGACCCAGCGATTGCCGAGGGAATCGGTGGTCCAGGTG
>JALYSW010000070.1 GCA_030854615.1 Gemmatimonadota bacterium | reverse complement strand
CCTGCTCCATCGTGATGCACGCGTCGCTCGCGGTGCCGACGCCGGCATCGACGATCACGGGCACCGACAGTCGATGCTTGATCGTGCGGATCGAGTACGGATTGAGCACGCCGAGCCCCGAGCCGATGGGCGATGCGAGCGGCATTACCGCTGCGGCGCCGGCGTCCTCGAGACGGAGCGCGGTGATGAGATCATCGTTCGTGTACGCGAGCACCACGAAGCCATCGGCAACGAGCGTCTTCGTCGCCTCGAGGAGCGCGGCGGTATCGGGGAGGAGCGTGTCCTGATCGCCGATGACCTCGAGCTTCACCCACTCGTTGAAGCCCGCGGCGCGCGCGAGCCGCGCGTAGCGAACCGCGTCCGCCGCGTTGTAGCAGCCGGCGGTGTTCGAGAGGAGGAGGTAGCGTGTCGGATCGAGATGTGGGAGCACGCCATCATCCCGGCCGCGGCTCAGATCCACTCGGCGCACCGCCACCGTCACCACCTCGGCGCCCGACGCATCGATCGCGCGGACCATCTCCTCGGGCGACTTGTACTTGCCCGTCCCGACCATGAGCCGCGAGCGCAGCGAGCGCCCCGCGATGATGAACGGCGTGTCGGTGCTCAAGGCGATCATCGTCGACTCGGTCATCCGCCACCTACGAAGTGCACGATCTCCACCGAGTCGCCGGTCGCGAGCACGAGCGTGTCGAGCAAGGCGCGATCGCGAACGATCTCCCGATTGTGCTCGACGACGACCACTTCCGCGCTCACGTCGAGCTCGCGCAGCAGGTCGCCAATGGTGCTGCCGGCCGCGACCGTGCGTTCCTCGCCATTCACGACGGGGATCACACCATCAGGACTGACCGCGCGCTCCATCATAGTGGGAAAGATAGTCGGTAACGGCGGCTTCCGCAGACGACGCGCTCCAGATTCCGGTGATCGCCGCGACCCCGTATGCCCCGGCGTCACGGAGCATTCCGACGTTCTCCGGGCGGACCCCGCCGATCGCGATGCAGGGGAGCGTCGTGCGCTCGACGACCGCCGCAACGAGCTCGGCGCCGCGACCCGCCTTCCGCTCGTGCGAGGCTGTTGGAAAGACGTTTCCGGCAACCACCCAGTCCGCGCCATCGCGTTCGGCCACGAGCGCCTCGAGCGCGCTGTGCACGCTCGCGCCGAGCGGCAGCTCGCCGGCGACGATGCGCGCGTCGTGCACGGCGATAGACTTCGAGGTGAGCTGCGCTCCGTGCGTCTGCGCCGCGAGCGCGATGTCGAGCCGGTCGTTCACCACGAGCCAGCAACCGGTGCTCTCCTGCGCGTCGCCGAGCGCGAGGGCGATCGCGTAGACCTGCGCGGCAGTGAGCCATCGCGAGCGGAGGTGCACCGCGCCGCGCGGGCCGAGCGCGCGCATGACTCCCCGCGCGCGCGTGGTGAAGTCGGGGTGCGCGATGATCAGATCGTCGGTGACGGCGTGGATGTGCGGGACGGCGAGCATTCAGCCCCCGAGTCGTTCGCCTACCTCGATCCCTCTTCCGCGCATCCACTCCTCGGGATCCACACGCGTGCGCCCCGCCGGCTGCGCGCAGCTGATCAGCACCGCGCCGGTGCCGCATGTCACGACCATCCCGCGTTGGTCGATCGACACGACGGTGCCCGGTGCGTGCGCGCTCTCCGCTGGCGCGTCGGCGACGCTCGCGCCGAAGAGCTTGATGTCGCCGCCGCGATGCGAGGTGAACGCGCCGGGCTTCGGATCGTAGGCGCGGATGTGACGGCCGATCGCCTCCGCGCTGTCGTTCCAGCTCACGCGCGCCATCTCGCGCAGAATCTTCGGCGCGAACGTCGCCTTCGCGTCGTCCTGCGGCGTTTCCGTGAGCTTGTCGAGCGACATCAGCGTGAGCGCCTCAATGAGTGCCAGCGCGCCCAGCTCGGAGAGGCGCGCCTCGAGCTCGCCCGCGGTCTCGTCACCCGCCATGGGGGTGCGCGCCCGGAGCAGGATCGGGCCGGCGTCCAGCGCCTTCACCATCCGCATCACGGTAACTCCCGTCTCCGCGAGCCCGGCGCGTACGGCACCCTGGATCGGTGCGGCGCCGCGCAGCGCAGGGAGCAGCGATGCGTGCACGTTGATCGTGCCGTGCGTCGGAAGCGCGATCAGCGACTCGCTGAGAATGTGACCGTACGAGACGACGATGCTTAGCTCGGGCTCGAGCGCACGCAGCGCCGCGAGAAAGTCCTCATCCTTCGGCGTCTCCGGCTGAAAGAGCGGCAACTCCTCCTCGAGCGCGACGAGCTTCACCGGCGAAGGGACCAGCGTCGAGCGCGAGCGCCCCACCGCGCGATCGGGCTGCGTCACCACCCCCGCCACATCGAAGCCCTCACCAAGCAGCGCGCGGAGGGCGGGGACGGCGAAGCTCGAGGTGCCCCAAAAGACGAGCCGCAACTAGAGCTCCTCGTCGCGTTCGTGATGCTCCGCCGTCTCGCGCGGCGGCATCGAGCGCGTGAGCGACTTGTCCTTCCCGCGCAGCTTTCGCCACTTCTTCGTGGCTGCCTGGCGCTTCAGCAAACTGAGATAGTCGATGAACAACCGCCCGTGCAGATGATCAATCTCGTGCTGCAGACAGCGCGCGAGCAGGTCGCTCGCATCGATCTCGATCGGCTTCCCGTTCCGGTCGACCGCGCGCACCACCACATGCTTCGCACGCGTCACGTCGCCGTAGATCTCCGGAATCGAGAGACACCCCTCCTCGCCGGTTTGCTCGCCGTCGCTCGCGATGATTTCGGGATTCACGAGCGCGTACTTCACCTTGTCGACGTCGACGACGCAGATGCGCTCGAGCCGGCCGACCTGCGTCGCCGCGAGCCCGATGCCGCGCGCGACGCGCATCGTCTCGAACATGTCATCGATCAGGCGACGATGCGCATCCGTCACCTCCGTCAGCACCGTCGTTTCCTGGCGGAGGATCGGCGCGTCGAGGACATAGATATCCAGCGGGGTCACGCGCCGGCGGCTCCTTCACCGGTCTTCGACAGCACGCGCGCGATCCGTCCGCGCTCGACGATGAGCCGCGACTCCGCGCTCTTGATCGTGATCCGATCGTCCATCGTCACCACGGCCTCTCCGTCCTTCATGGTCTGCTTGATGAAGATCACGTCGCCGACGATTCCCCCCGCCGTCACCACTTCGTCGCCCTTCTTGATCTCGCGCAGGCTGAGCTCCTGCTTTTGCTTCTGCTTCTGCTGCGGACGAAAGAGAATGAAATAGAAGATTCCGAGGATGAGCACCATCTGGAACGCGAATCCGTACATCGGATTCGAGCCCGGACTCGGCGTCATGATGAGCAGCGCGTGCAGGACGTTCATGGCGTGGACAGGGGTCGAAGATGATAGCGCTCGAGCCAGCGCTCACTCCAGGCATCGAGCGAGCCTTGCGCAATGGCGCTCCGCACATCGCGCATCAGCGCAAGAAGGAAATGTACATTGTGCAGGGAGAGAAGATGCATGCCGAGCGCCTCTTCCGATACGAAGAGGTGGCGGATGTAGGCGCGGGTAAATCGGGCACAGGTGGAGCAGTCGCAGCGGCTGTCGAGCGGAAGCGGGTCGGTCCGGTACTTTACGTTTCGCACGTTGAGCCGCCCTTCGCTCGTGAACGCCGTTCCCGTGCGGCCCATGCGCGTAGGCGCGACGCAGTCGAAGAGGTCGACGCCACGCCGCGCCCCTTCGATCAGGTCCTCGGGGAACCCCACCCCCATCAGATAGCGCGGGCGCTCCGACGGGAGCGCCTCGCTCATGATGTCGAGCATCTCGTACATCGCGGGCTTGGGCTCGCCCACGGACAGCCCGCCGATCGCGATGCCATCCCATTCGTTCATCGAACGGATGGCGCTCGCCGCCGCGCGCCGGAGCTCGGCGTGCGCGCCACCCTGCACGATGGGGAAGAGCGTCTGCGGAAGGCCTCCGCCCGCCTCGGCCTCCTGCAGTCGCCGATGCTCGCGCAAGCAGCGCTCGAGCCATCGCAGCGACCGGTCGCTCGCGTCGAGCGAATTGGCGAATTCGGATTCGCCGGGGATCACGTGGTCGAACTGCATGATGACGTCGGCGCCGAGCGTGTGCTCGAGAGCCATCACGCTCTCGGGAGTGAAGAGCCGGCGCGAGCCGTCGATGTGCGACTGGAAAGCGACGCCATCCTCGCTCACGGTGCGCATCCCCTCGAGCGAGAACACCTGGAAGCCGCCGGAGTCCGTGAGCATCGGGCCGTCCCATGCCATGAAGCGCTGGATGCCACCCATCGCGCGCACGACGTCTTCACCCGGCCGCAGATGCAGGTGGTACGCGTTGGCGAGGATCATCTGCGCGCCCATCGCGCGCAGGTCGTTCGGGTCAAGCGCCTTCACGGTTGCGCCAGTGCCAACGGCCATGAACGCCGGCGTGTCGACGTCGCCATGCGGGGTGCGGAAGACTCCCTTGCGTGCGCGACCGTCGCGCGCGTGGATGGCGAATTCGAACGGCGAGTCGCTCACCGCTCTACCGTTCCTGCGCAAACGTCTTCGCTAGATGATCGCCATCGCGTCACCGTACGAATAGAACCGGTACCCCGCATTCACCGCCTCCCCGTACGCGCGCATCGTGAGATCGTAGCCCGCCAGCGCCGCCACCAGCATCAGCAGCGTCGAGCGTGGAAGATGAAAATTCGTGATGAGCTTGTCTACGCCGCGAAAAGTATAGGGAGGGCGAACGAAGAGTCGCGTCTCGCCCCGCGCCTCGGCGAAGCTCCCGTCCGCGTGAACGGCACTCTCGAGCGCCCGCGCGCTCGTGGTGCCCAGCGCCCAGATCTTCCCGCCGCCGCGGCGCGCGTCGTTCAGCGCCACCGCGCTCTCGGCCGAGAGCTCGTAACTCTCCTCGTGCATCGGATGCTCGGCCGGATCTTCCACCTCCACCGGCTTGAACGTTCCCGCGCCAACGTGCAGCACCACATTGACGCGCCTCACCCCACGCGCGGCCAGCTCCGCGAGCAGCGCGTCCGTCATGTGCAGCCCGGCCGTCGGCGCCGCCACCGATCCGTTCTCGCGCGCGTAGACCGTCTGGTAGCGCTCCGCATCCGCAGTCGTGTCCGCGCGCGCAATGTAGGGCGGCAGCGGGATGTGTCCGTGTGCCTCGATCGCCGCGCTCACATCGCCCTCCGCCTCGAGCCGCACGATGCGCGTGCGACGGTTGGTGAGGGACACGATCTCCGCGTCGAAGCCATTGGCGATGTGCACGCGCCGCCCGGGACGCAGCTTGCCACCCGGGCTCACCATCGCCTCCCACGTGCCGTCCGACATCGGACGTAGAAGGAGAATCTCCGCCGGCGCGCCGGAGTCTCGCGTGCCGAGCAGTCGCGCGCGCATCACCTTCGTGGTGTTGAGCACCAGCGCATCGCCGGGCGCAAGGATCGATGCGATCTCCGGGAACATCCGGTGCGCGATCGCTCCGGTTTCGCGATTCACCGTCAGCAGCCGGCTCGCATCGCGCTCTGCGAGCGGAAGCTGTGCGATCTGCGTGGCGGGGAGATCGAAGTCGTAGTCGGACGTGCGCGTCCCGCGCTCGTGCGAGTCGGGCGCGGTCACTCCACGATCGTCAGCGGCCGCTCACGTGAGACGTGACGGTGGTTCGTGAGATCGGTGACCTCGACGTCGACGACGTAATCCCCGGGCGACGCGTCTCCGAGGTCGAGCGTGATGTAGTCGACAGCGACTGGGCGGGCGGGCGCCTGCCGCGGGAAGGTGAGCGAAATTTTGTCGCCGCCGCTCCCTGAGATGCCGATCGCGCTCTTCACCCCGCCGACGATCTTCGCCGCGAAGGCGCCGAGCCCGCCTCCCTTCGCTCTCCGCAGCGTGATCGTCACGTCATACGACGAGTTGCCGTTCGCCTGCTTCTGCAGGTCGTACGTCTCCCAGAGCATCGCGAACGACTTCCCACGCTTCACGCGCCCGATGCTCGGCGTGATCTGAAAGTCCGACCATCGTTCGGGAACGCCGGCATTTGGCGTCAGCGAGTCGGCGATGAGAATGTCGCTCAACCCGAAGCCGTTCGCGGGGAGGAGCTCGACACGGCTCGCCGAGCGCGCCCCACGCCCCGCGTCGGGCTGCAACGCTTCGACGCGGTAGAGGAAGGTTCCCGCCTGCAGCCGCACTCGCCACGACTGCATCGTCCGCACATCGGGATGCGCGAAGTCGATCGTTTCGTGCGTGGTCGAGGAATACACGGGCTTCGCGCGCCAGGTGTACGCTTCCAGCTCCACATCGAGCGCACCCTTCGCGAGATCGACATCCTCGACCATGCGCTTCACGGGGAGCTCGGCCGCAAAGTAGACGTCCGACGAATCGTCGGATGCGCGGAAGCGCGCGAGCGCGACGTTGATGGTGTCCGCGAGCGGCTTCGCTCCCGCATTCGTCCATGCGACGGGCACGGTATCGCGAAGCTTTGCGGTCTCGCGCGCATCGTCGGGATCGAGCGTCGCCACGCCGTACGTCGGGAGCTGGCGAAAGAGGAAGGTCTCGTCCGTGCTGTACCACCAGAGGATTCGGATGCGATGCTCCGCCTGCCGCATCGCATCCGGTGGAAAGGAGATCACCGCCGGTGGAGGGCCGTACCGCACGTAGACGTCGCCTCGATCGGTATCGGCGCCATGGATGCCGAACTCCTCCACCGAGAAGCGCAGCTCGGCGAACACCACGCGGCTCAGGAATTCGTTTCGACCCTCATTCTCCTTGGTTGCCCAGAGCGGGTCCGCCATCAGCCAGTACATCCGCTCGTCGTTCTCGAGCTCGGAGGTTGGGAGGCGGCTGCGGCTCATGCTGTCCTTCGGCGTGACGATGCGCGACAGATTCGTGTAGTGCGCGCGCTCGCGCGCGGGGAGATAGGCGAGGGCGCTGTCGAAGGCGAGGCTCGACTCGTGCTCATCGCCGAGGCGGTGTGTGCCGAGGCCGAGGCTGAGCCACGCCCATGCGTCGGTGTGGTCGTCGAGGAGGCGCACGCGGGCGATATGCTCGAGCTCCACCCATCGCTGCCGGTCGACCAGCGCGCGATACACGTGCTTGAGCGCGGCCTCATTTCCTGGCTGTGCCTTCAGCGCCTCGGAGAAGAACTCGTACGCCTTCAGATATTCGAGGGCGCCCGACCAGTCCTGTGCAGCGGCGCGAATGGTTTGACGGTCGACGAAGTATGCGATCGAGCGTGGATCCTTTGTGAAGGTGCGGTCCTTCACGTTGCTGATGATCGCGCTGTAGATGTTGCGGTCGGCGATGTCCTCGTAGTGGCGCCACCACGTCATCCCCATCTCATCTGCGGCGCGCGAGAGCACGACGGGATCCTTCCCCTTGCGTGCCGCCTTCAGCGCCTCTTCGAACAGCGGACGTGCGCGGCCGCGCATCGACGCGGAGTTGGACGTGAGGTCGAAGCGCCCGAGATCGACCAGGTACCCCGGCGAGCCGGGCGCATAGTGCGTCGCGAGTCGGAGCGACGAGTCGGCGACGTTGAGCAGCGCCTCGTTGGCGCTCCGTTTCATGAACCCCGTGCGCTTCTCCGCCCCGGACATGCGCCACGCGAGCACGCCGCGGCGATGCCATGCCTCGCCATCGCTCGCGTTCGCGCGCACAGCCGCGTCGAGCAGCCGGAGCGCCCCCACGGAGTCGCCCTCGGATACCAGCGAGTCCGCGCTCGCGAAACGTTTTTCCTGTATGTCCGACTGCGCGCCCAACGAGGTGGCTGCGAGCAGAAAGACGAGCATGGCGCCACGCATACTTGATAGTTCCGTCGGGTGCGCGATGCTGTCAAGAGACCGCTTGTGAGGTGGCCATTTTCGGACGTCGATACCACCTGTCCAGCGGTCAGCGGCCGAGTATCCTGGACCACCAGGGGCGGCGCTTGCCGCGTCTCGCGTCCTCCGCGGATTCGATCATCTGTGCATATGCCTTGATCAGCCCCGGCGCGGCAGGCGTGCTCGGCTTTGGGGCCGTGCCGGAGTGGTCGGGCGTCGAAGCGCGTGCGCCGGGGGTGTGCGACGGCGCACGGGTGGCGACGGGGATCGGTGGCGCAAGCGACGGTGCGGGCTGCGCCGCGCGCACCTTGGGCGGCGTTGCCTCCTCAGCCGAAAAGTCTGGCGTGTCGCGATCGAGTCGCGCGCGCATGGTCCGCGAGCGGGGAAGTTGTCCCACACGTTTCTGACGTTGCGCGGCCTTGTCCGCGATCTCGCCACCCAGCTGCGTCTTCCCGCTCGCCATGTAGATCTTCGAGAGCATCGAGAGCGAGCGCACCATCTCGGCGTCGCCGGCCTGCG
>JALYSW010000026.1 GCA_030854615.1 Gemmatimonadota bacterium | reverse complement strand
GTGCGCGTGAGCCCGCGGAGGTCGGCGCGCGCGCCGGGGCGTGGCTGTGCGCGCTCGCGCTCTTCGCGCTCGGTGTCGTCCGCTGGAGCATGCGCCGCGAGATCGGCGAGAGCGAGCGCTTCCTCACGCTCACCGCGTTGGCCGGGGGCGCGCTGTCACTCTTCGTCGCGCCCGGCACGTCCGGCGTCTTTGCGCTCGGCATGGGCGCCGTGGTGGCGATGGTCATATTGATGATGCAGGCGAGCAGCTGGGCGCTCCCGCTTCGTGTGATCGCGGCCGGCGTGGTGATCGGCGCATCGGCGGTTGCGGGCGAGGTCGCGCTGCGCATGCTCGCGCCGCTCGAGACCGCGGTGTGGGGTGAGCTCCCCGCGCTGCAGAACGACTCGACGCGCACCTTCTCGCTGATCCCGAATCGCACGACGCATCTCCGCTACAACGACTATGACTACACGGTGAAGACGAACTCGCTCGGGCTCACGAGCCCGGAGATCTCGGAAGCGCGCGCGACCCCGGGCACCTTCCGCGTGTACGTCGCCGGCGATGCATTCTCGATGCCCGAAGGTGTCGACTACGCGCGCTCGTACCCCGCGCTTCTCGGGGAGACTCTCACGCGCTGCCTCGCGCCGCGCCCGGTGCAGGTGATCGACGGCGGCGTAACGGGGTATGGACCGAACGAGGAGCGCGCACAGCTGCAGGAGCTCGCGCCGCGTTTCCGCCCGAACGTCATCATCGACCAGTTCTACATCAATGAGTACAGCGACATCTCGATCACGCCCGCGGAGTTTCGCGCGAGCATCGGGCTCGACCTCGGCAACCGCGGCGCGACGCGTCGCTTCCGCGACCGCTCGCAGGTCAAGACGCGCATCGGCCGCATGGCGCGCGCGGCGAAGGAATCGCTCACGGGGCGTCCCGGATCCTGGCGCTACGACCTCGCGCAGCTCGACTACTATCGCGCGGGCGACAACTCGCTCTACGACGCGCGCACGCTGCGCCTCGTCGCCGAAGCGCTCGCGGGGATGAAGCATGCGGCGGACAGCAGCGGCGCGCAGCTCATCATCGCCTTCGTACCGGGCGCCGTCGCGGTCTCCGATCCGGCGACGCTCCCGCACTTTCCGCGCGGCGAGGATCTGCGCGATGCCAGCGCCTACGACATGGGGCGCCCATATCGCATGCTCGAGCACATCGCGGATTCTCTCGACATCAAAACGATCGACCTGACGGCTGCGCTGCGCGCGGGTTCGAGCGCCGCAGCGCCGGCTTACTTTCCAGCGTCCTGGCACTGGACCGCGGCGGGGCATCGAGCGGCCGCCGGCGCGATCGAGCACATGCTCGACTCGCTTGGGCTTCTCGGAGCGCACTGCTCGTGAGTCCCCTCTCGATGTTGGAGCACACGGCAATCGCCCTCGTGATCGCCCTGGTCGCAGCGGTTGCGATCGAGCGCCTGCGCATCGTGCGCGCGCTTCCGTCGGTCCTGGCGGCGTGCGCAGCTGTGAGTACGGCGGTGCTCGTCGCGCTCGTCGCCAACCATATCGTCTTCCCCTTCCATCTCGATCTCATGGAAGGGGTGGTGATGCAGCACGTGCGGCGCGCGATGCAGGGGGAGAGCATCTACCCCCTGCCGACGCCGCGCTTCGTGCCGCTCGCCTACAACGCGCTCTTCTACATCCTCGCTGCGCCTTTTCTTCGCGTCTTCGGCGATACCATGCCGGTGTTGCGCATGGTCTCGGTGCTGGGGATGATCGGCAGCGCCGCCGCGGCTTTCGTCATCGTGCGCACCTATTCGCGCTCCGCGTGGTGGGGCGTCATCGCGACGGGACTCTTCTGCGCGTCGTACTCCGCGATGGATGCCTACCTCGACACCGCGCACTCCGATGCGTGGCTGCTCTGCTGCGCGCTCTGGGGAACGTATCTGGTGAGCCGGGCGTCGCGCGGCGCGCGCATCGTCGGCATCCTCGTGCTCGTCGCCGGCTTCTGGTTCAAGCAGCACGGCGCGATCTTCGTCGGCGCCGCGCTCGTCCATCTCTCGTGGCGCGAGGGGATCGCGAAGTCGATTCCCTATTGGCTCATTGCGATCGTGCTCGGCCCCGTGCTCTACGTGCTCGCGCCGGGAGCCATTCTCGGGCCCGGCTTCCACATGTTCACGTGGCATGTGCCAAGCGGGTGGTCGCAGTTCGGCGCGCACACG
>JALYSW010000016.1 GCA_030854615.1 Gemmatimonadota bacterium | reverse complement strand
ACTCCGCCCGCTGGTCCTCGACCGCCGTGATAGCGTGCTGATCAGCGAGATCATCATGGTTGCCCTGAGCGCGCTGCGCGTCAACAAGCTGCGCTCGCTGCTGACCATGCTCGGCATCGTCATCGGCGTCGGCGCGGTGATCGCCGTCGTCGCGCTCGGACGCGGCGCGCAGCAGGCCGTGAACGAGCGCATCTCGTCGCTCGGCACCACGATGCTCACCATCATCCCCGGGCAGGTGTTCACGGGCGGCGTCGCATCGTCGACGGACCGGGCGAAGCTCTACGTGGAGGATGCCACGGCGCTCGCGCAGCGCGGAACGTTCTTCGCCGGCGTCGAGCCCGAGATGTCGCGCTCGCTGCAGGTGCAGTACCGGAACGCGAACACGAGCACGCGTGTGATCGGCACGACGCCCAACTATCTCGACGTGCGCAAGTACACGATCGCGGGCGGCCGCATGTTCACCGAGGCCGACAACAATGGCCGCCAGCGCGTCGCCGTCCTTGGCGCCACCACCGCGGCGAACCTCGGCGCGAATCCGCCTGAGAGCGCGGTCGGCTGGATGGTACGCATCAGCGGCATCCAGTTCGAGATCATCGGGGTGCTCGCACAGAAGGGCGGCGCGAGCGGCTTCAACGATCCCGACGATCAGGTGCTCATCCCGCTGAACACCGGGCGCTTCCGCGTCTTCGACACGAAGAATCTGCAGTCGATCAACGTCCTCGCGGCGACCGAGGCGCAGATCCCCCAGGCGATGACCGAGATCGAGAGCATCATGCGACGGCAGCATCGCCTGCAGACCGGGCGCGACGATGACTTCGAGATCCGCAATCAGTCCGACTTCCTGAACGCCGCGCAGCAGACGACGCAGCTCTTCGGCACCCTGCTCGCCGGCATCGCCACCGTGAGCCTGCTCGTCGGCGGCATCGGGATCATGAACATCATGCTCGTTTCGGTCACCGAGCGCACGCGCGAGGTCGGCATTCGGAAGGCCCTCGGCGCCACGCGACGGAACATCCTCGCGCAGTTCCTCATCGAGGCCGTCGTGCTCTGCGTCATCGGTGGGATCATCGGGATCCTGGTCGGATCCGGCGCTGCGGTCGTGATGCGCTACTCGATGCACTGGAACACCGACGTCTCACCCGCCGCCGTCGGCGCCGCCTTCGTGTTCTCGGCGCTCGTGGGAGTGGTATTTGGCGTGTGGCCGGCGCGGCGCGCGGCGGGGCTCGATCCGATCGCCGCGCTGCGCTACGAATAGCGTCGTATGCGGATGCGAGAAGCCGGCCCCGCGCAAAGGCGCGAGGCCGGCTTCATCATCGTGCGGCTGCGGCTAGTGCTTCTTCGCGCCGTCGGCGGTGTATTTGGTGTTGTGCTTGTCGAGCTTCTCGTCGATCTTCTGCTCGGCCTTGCCGAAGTTCTTCTGGACGTTGCCCTCGGCCTGCTGCGCGCGCCCCTTTACATGCTCGCTGGTGTTGTCGAGTGCGTCGCCGATATCGCCGCGGACCTTGCCGACGGTCTCCTTCACGGTGCCCTTGATCTCGTTCGCGAGCCCCTTGTCGGCCATGTCGTTTTTCTTGTCCATTTTGTGCCTCTGCGTAAGACGTTGAAGTCCGGCTCGCCACCCTGCCGGCGCGCCGTTACCGTATAGAAGGGCAAGGCACATGCCACCCGTGAATCGCGTGTGGAGGACTTAATGTCCCTGCTGGCCAACCAGTCAGGTGGCTGGTCGGGACTCGCAATGCGGGGCTCCGGACCGCAACTTTGGGATTGTGCTTTCGCCCGCCCGCCAGACTACCGCGGGCGAGCTCCGCAGCCTGAATCCTCCTTCGCTCTTCATGCCTCGATTGTCGTACCTCCGCACCGCATCGCTGAAGGCGACGACGATCGGATTCATGCTTCTGCTCGCCGCGGCATGCGCCACTGGCGGCGGTGCCGCGGCGGTGAGCGCCCGCCAGGACGATGACTTCGCGCGGCAGCAGGTGCTCAAGCGCTTCACCGATGTCGACTTCCAGCTGCAGCTCGCTGGCGAGATGATCGTGCGGAAGGTGCAGTACGCGGGCGCCGACGACATGATCATCCCCGCGTATCTCTTCATGCCGCGCGACACCACGCGCAGGCACGCGACGATCGTCATGGTGCACGAGGACCTGCACGGCGACTTCAAGACACTCTACGTACCGGAGCTGCGCGCACTCGTGCATCGCGGCTACATCGTGATCGCGCCGGAGTATCGTGGAAGCACCGGATACGGACGGGAGCACTACGAGGCGATCGACTACGGCGGCAAGGAAGTCGAGGACGTGATCCAGTCGCACGATTATCTCGCCGCGCTCGTCCCCGAGGCCGATCTCGACCGCCTCGGCATCATCGGCTGGAGCCACGGCGGCTTCATCACGCTCCATGCGATCTTCCGCCGCCCCGAGCTGTACAAGGCGGCCGTCGCGATCGTCCCCGTTGCTGATCTGCAGACGCGCATGCAGACGCACGACGCCGACTATCATCGGCTGTTCACGATGCAGAAGGCATACGGGGCGACGATCGAGCAGAATCCAAAACCATATCTGGAGCGCTCGCCGATCACGCACGCGCGTGAGCTGAAGGTGCCGCTGCTCGTCCACGCGGCGGACAACGACAGCGACGTGTTCATCCCGGAGAACCGCCATCTTCGCGACTCGATGGTTGTCGCGGGGAAGGACACCGCGGGGCTCTACACGTACAGGGAGTGGCACAATCCACCGGGCGGCCACCAGTTCTCGCGCGTGGACACGAAACAGGCGCGAGAGAGCTGGACCGAGACCCTCGCGTTTCTCGACGCTCGGCTACACCCGGAGCGCTAAATCCCTCTCCCCTGCAGCTCCGCGCGCTTCTTGCATGCCCGCCTCACGTGACCGCCACTTTCCCGGACGCCCGCGAGCGGCCGACCGTCGAGCTAAATCCGTCCGGGAAGCGCCTGGCCGTGCTCTCGCTCACCGCGCTCGGCGTCGTCTACGGCGACATCGGAACGAGCCCGCTGTACGCCATGAAGGAGTGCTTTCGCATCGGCGCCACTTCCGGTTCGAGTGTGATCCCGACGCCAGACAACGTCTTCGGCGTGCTGTCGCTCATCGTGTGGGCGCTGACGATGATCGTCACCATCAAGTACATCTTCTTCATCATGCGCGCGGACAACGACGGGGAGGGTGGGATCCTCGCGCTGCTCGCGCTCATCCAGCAGCGCCTGCACAAGGACAACGACGCGGTGCGCCTCACGGTGCTCGGCGCGCTCGGACTCTTCGGTGCCGCGCTTCTCTATGGAGACGGCGTCATCACCCCCGCGATCTCGGTACTCGGCGCAGTCGAGGGCATCGATGTCGCGACGCCCGCGCTCAGGCATCTCGTCGTGCCGATCAGCGTCGTCGTGCTCTTCGGGCTCTTCCTCGTGCAGCGCGGGGGCACGACGAAGATCGGACGCGTGTTCGGGCCAGTGATGTTTCTCTGGTTCGGGAGCATCGCGCTCTTCGGACTGATGGAGATCGTAAAGGAGCCGACGATCCTCGCGGCGGTGAATCCGGTGTACGCCGTGCAGTTCTTCATCAACCACGGCTGGCACGGCATCTTCATTCTCGGCTCCGTCGTGCTCGCGGTGACGGGTGCCGAGGCGCTGTACGCCGACATGGGACATTTCGGACGACTTCCGATTCGTCTCGCGTGGGCGGTGTACGTCTTCCCGGCCCTGCTGCTCAACTATTTCGGCCAGGGCGCGCTGTTGCTGCGCGACCCGAGCGCATCGATCAATCCGTTCTACCGCCTGATTCCGGGCGGGTTGATCTTCCCGATGCTCTTTCTCGCGACGGCGGCCGCGGTGATCGCGTCGCAGGCGCTGATCTCGGGAGCATTCTCGCTCACGCATCAGGCGATGCAGCTCGGCTACTCGCCGCGCCTGACCGTGACGCACACCTCGAAGCACGAGGCGGGACAGATCTTCATCCCGCAGGTGAATCGCGCGCTGATGATCGGCAGCATTGCGCTGGTGCTCTTCTTCAGGTCGTCGAGCGCGCTCGCGTCCGCGTACGGCATTGCGGTCACGGGAACGATGGTAATCACGACGATCCTCTTCACGCAGATCGCGCGCAGACACTGGGGTTGGTCGCGCTTCAAGGCGATAGTCTTTCTCACGATCTTCCTCGTGATCGACGGCGCATTCCTGTTCGCGAACGTGATCAAGATCGAGTCGGGTGGATGGTTCCCGCTGGCGGCGGCGTTCGTCGTCTATCTCATGATGACGACGTGGAATCACGGGCGCCGGGCGCTGCACACGCTGCTCCGCGAAGGCAGCCTGCCGATCGATCTCTTTCTCGACGACGTGAAGCGGCGGAAGCCGCCCCGCGTGCCGGGGACCGCGGTGTTCATGACGAGCGACGAAAGCGGTGCGCCGGTCGTGCTGCTGCATCATCTCAAGCACAACAAAGTGCTGCACGACCAGGTGATCCTGCTGTCGGTCGTGACAGACGATGTGCCGGAGGTCGCAGCTGGCGAGCGCGTAAAGGTCGATTCGCTCGGCGAAGGGTTCTATCGCGTGATCGCGCGCTACGGATTCATGCAGCAGCCCAACGTGCCGTCGATCTTCCCGCAATGCGCGCCCCTCGGCGTGAAGCTCCGTCCGAACGACACGTCCTATTTCCTCGGACGCGAGCAGCTGATCCCGACGGGGCGATCGCAGATGCCGAGGTGGCGGAAGAAGCTGTTCGTGTTCATGTCGCGGAACGCGCAGTCGGCGACGCAGTTCTTCGGGCTACCGCCCAACCGGGTGGTGGAGCTCGGCGCGCAGATCGAGTTTTAATGCGAAGCTGTTCGTGGGCCGCGATGCTCGCGGCGCTCGGTGTCATGGCGACCGCGGGCATCGCGCGGGCGCAGGATAGTGATAGCTCGGCCGCGTCTCCAGCTTCATCGAATCCGCACGACGCACAGCCCGAGCGTCCCACCGTCGCGACACACGCGGGCACCGTGGCACCCGGATGGGTGGAGCTCGAGGCGGGGGTCGAGCGCGACCAGCTCGACGGCGCGCACGCGCTGTTCACTCCCACCGTATTGAAGATCGGTATCGTGCCGCGCGTGCAGCTCGACCTTCTGGGTTCGTTCCAGCATCTGTCAGGAACGATTCCGGACTACTCGGGAATCGGCGATGTGAGCGTGGCGCTCAAGTGGCGCGCGCTCGAAAAGGTGCCGGTACTCGGAGACTTCGCGGTGCAGCCATCGCTCAAGCTGCCGGCGGGCTCCGCAGAGCACGGCACGGGCACCGGCACGACGGATGCGTCGCTGCTGCTGATCTCGAGCCATGACTGGGGCGACTACGCGCTCGACGTAAACGCGAGCTACACGCGACGGAGCGGCGATGGCAGCGCGGCTCCAAATAACGCGACGCTGTGGACGGTGTCGTTCGGCGCACCAGTGTACGAAAAGCTCGGCTGGGTTGCCGAGCTGTACGGCTATCCTCGCACGACCGGGCCGGCGGGCGAAGATGGCATTATCGCGGTGCTCACGGGGCCGACGTTCGAGATCGAGAAGTGGATCGTGCTGGATGCTGGCGTGATCTTTCCGGTCACCGGAGCGCAGCCGCACGCGTTGTACGCGGGGCTGACGTGGAACATCGGGAAGTTGTAGCTCTCGGTCGAAGCGCTACGGCGCCACGGGCGACCGCGCGCGAGTGAAGAGGTAGCCGTCCCGGAACTCGTAGTCCTTATCGTCGACGCTGCCCGTCGCGCGGACTTCCTTACGCGCCGTGTAGAGATTCCGGCGTAGCGTGATCGTGATGCGGACGTCGGCGGGCTTGTCGTTGTCCTCGCCGGCGCCGGTGAGCACGAGCACTCCGCGTCCCGTCTTTCGGAATTCATCGAGGCCGGAAACTTCGTACGTCGATACCGACGTCTTCACCTTCGACGACGTCTCATCCCGATCCGTGAGCGTCGCCTTTCGCGCCGCAGGGTCGAGCACGAAGCCGACGCGCTCGCGGACGGTCTTCGCCGGGCCGTCGTCGTAGACGTAGCTGAAGACGAGCGAGCGATGATCGGCCGATTCGAGAATCTTGAGCCAGGTCGGGAGATAGGTGCGCTCGTTGGTGGTGTAGTCGCGATATTCGAGCTGCCCGGTCCAGTCGCCAACGAAGGCTGCGTTGAGATCGGAAGGCGCGGCGGCAGGGGCCTGGGCGGCGATGCGAAGCGGCCAGCCGACGAGACCGATGATCGCGAGCAGCGAAAGGAGCGACACGAGGCGTACGGTGATGGACATGCAGAAGCGCTACGCACGAAGAGCGCCATTTCTTCGTACGAATTGCCACTCGTCCTGCTAAATTTCGCCATGGCCACAACCAACATCGGCTCGAGCTCTCCCGACCTCGACACCTTCGAGCATCACTGGCAGGACGAGGCGGATGCCGCCTTTCTCTACCGGATTCTCGCGAAGGCCGAGCCGGATGCGGCGAAGAGCGACATCTATCTTCGCCTGGCGATCGTCGAGGACCGGCATCTCGAGATCTGGGGGAAGCTGCTTAGCGACGGCGGCCGCGCTCCGAAGCCGTTCCGGCCGAGCGGGCGTGCGCGACTGTTCGCGCTGCTCGGCAAATGGTTTGGCCCCAAGTTCCTGCTGCCGATGCTGCTGGCCGAAGAGGGACGAGAGGTGCGCGGATACCTCACGATGCATCGCGGCACTCCAGAGGGAGTCGCGGGACGAGGTGAGGCGCTCCTCCTCGCGCGCGAGTCCGCGGAGCACGCGAGCACCCTCGGTGAGATCTCCGGCAAGGGGATCGAACCGTGGCATCGCACCGAGAGCGGCGGCTTCCTGCGCAACGTCGTCTACGGATTCAACGACGGGCTGACGGCGAACTTCGGCCTCGTCGCCGGCATGATCGGCGCGAGCGCGCTTGCGGCGCATCAGACCATCGTGCTCGCCGGCGTCGCCGGGTTGATCGCCGACGCGCTTTCGATGGGATCGAGCGGCTATCTCGCCGCGAAGAGCGAGCAGGAGGTGTACGACAACGAGATCTCGATGGAGCGTACCGAGATCGAGCTCATGCCCGAGGTCGAGCGCGACGAGCTCGCGCTCATCTACGAGGCGAAGGGAATGCACCGCGACGCCGCGTTCGCGCTCGCGACCGAGGTGATGGCCGATCCACAGCGGATGCTCGAGGAGCAAGTGCAGGAGGAGCTCAAGATCGGCGACGCACACACCTCGCCGATGCGCGAGGCGTGGCTGACTGGGCTGGCGACGGCGGTGGGAGCGCTCATCCCGGTGTTCCCGTTCTTCTTCCTCACCGGCGAGACCGCGATGTTCGTGTCGTTCGCGCTCGCGATGGCGTCGCACTTCCTGGTCGGCGCGGCGCGCTCGGTGTTCACGGGGCGCGGCGTCTTTCGCTCGGGAATCGACATGTTCGTCGTCGGACTCGGCGTCGCCGTGATTGGCTATTATGTCGGACAGTGGGTGGCGAGTCTGCTGTAACGATGGTCCATGTGCTACGTTCTCCCTCCCGGCCGCACCCCCCGAACCCACGCATCATCATGAATTCGACCGTCCGCGCCCTTTCGCTCGTTGCACTGGCTCTCACCTCCGCGTGCTCCAAGCCGGCGGCGGCACCAGCTCCCGAGGCCTCCGCGAAGGGAGTGCTGATCGTCAATGCACGCGTGATCGATGGCACAGGATCACCGAGCCGCGTGACGAGCGTGCGCGTGATCGGTGATCGCATCGCGGACATCGGCGACCTGCACCAGCGCCAGGGCGAGACGATGGTGAGTGGCGCAGGACTCGTGCTCGCGCCCGGATTCATCGACGATCACAGCCACGCGGACGGTGCATTCTTCACGCACCGGGATGCGCTCGGGGATGTGAGCCAGGGGATTACGA
>JALYSW010000009.1 GCA_030854615.1 Gemmatimonadota bacterium | reverse complement strand
CGCGGGTGCGTGAGGACATCGAGCGGCAGGAAGGGCGCATGCGCTACCTGCGCACGCGCGCGGCGATGAGCACCCTCTCGATAACCGTGCATGAGAAGGCACCTGTGGTTGCGGGAACGGGGAGTGGTGGCGTGCTGGCCGATGCCTTCCGGCAGGCGTGGCGCAACTTCATCAGCTTGATCGCCAGCACCATCGCGGCGATGGGAACGCTCTTGCCGCTTGGCACCATCGTGGCCGTGATCGCGTGGGTGGTCTGGCGGGGGCGCCGGGCGCGCCGCGCCGCGACGGAGGTGCACCCCGGCTAGCCAACTCGTTCGCTTCGGCCCGGGGTCTCTTCCCCGGGCCGTTGTCGCCCGGCCATATTGCCCCCGTCACTCGACGAGGAGCGCATGTCGATTCCCAACCAGCCGCCGCTCAATGCGGAGGCAGACCAGATCCCGATCTCCGCCGACGATGACATGCACGTTCCGTACGTCGCGTCGAGCAAGAATCTCCCCGAGCTCACCGCCGGCGCGATCCTGCTCGGCATCGTGCTCGGGCTCGTGTTCGCGCTTTCCAGCGTGTACCTCGCGCTCAAGGTCGGGCTGACGGTCAGCGCGTCGATTCCGATCTCGGTCCTCTCGATCACGATCTTCCGCTACATATCGAAATCCTTCGGCGCGAAGCCCGCGTCGATCCTGCAGAACAACATGGTGCAGACGACGGGATCCGCCGGCGAATCGGTTGCCGCGGGCATCGTCTTCACACTCCCCGCGCTCCTCCTCCTCGGCTACAACCTTCCGTGGACGAAAGTCGCAGCGGTCGCCGTCGTCGGCGGACTGCTCGGCGTCTTTCTCATGATCCCGCTGCGCAACGCGCTGATCGTGAAGGAGCGGAAGACACTCAAGTATCCGGAGGGAACGGCAGCGGCCGAGGTGCTGATCGTCGGTGAGGAGCGCGGCGTGCAGGCGCGCACGGTATTCATCGGCTTCGGTCTGGCGGCGCTGTACAAGCTCCTCGTCAGCGGGCTGCATCTCTGGCAGGAAGTTCCGCGCTACGTCTTCCAGCGAATCGCACCGACTGGAAAGATCGAGCTATTCGGTGAGATTCGCGCCGAGATCAGCCCGGAGCTCACTGGCGTCGGCTACATCATCGGACCCCGCATCGCCGGCTTTCTGTTCGCGGGCGGATGCCTCTCGTATTTCGTCCTCATCCCTACGATCAAGCTCTTCGGCGCGGGGCTCACCGACGTCATCCCGCCCGGCACGGCGCTCATCGGCGGGATGGATGCAACGACCGTTCGCGCGAACTACGTCTACTACATTGGTGCCGGAGCGGTGACAGCCGCGGGGCTCATCAGCCTCCTGCGCTCATTTCCCACGATCCTCGCCGCGCTGGTCGGCGGCTTCAAGCGCAACGCCGTTGATCGCGCCGGCGGCGGCGCGCGCGCGCGCACGGATCGCGACCTTCCGATCCGGGTCGTCCTCGTCGGCGTCGTGGCGTGCGCGATCGCGATGATCGCGCTGCCGCAGATCGGCATCAATCTGCTCGCGGCGCTGCTCGCCGTCGGCTTTGCATTTCTCTTCGTCACCGTTTCGAGCCGCATCACGGGGCAGATCGGCGCGTCGTCCAATCCGATCTCGGGGATGACGGTGGCCACCGTGCTGCTCACCGCACTGCTCTTCCTCGCCATCGGCTGGACCGGCGTCGAGCATCGCGTGCTCGCGCTCACGATCGGCGGCGTCGTTTGCGTCGCCGCCGCAGTCGCCGGCGCGACGTCGCAGGATCTGAAGACCGGCTACCTCGTCGGCGCGACGCCGGCACGGCAGCAGATCGGACTCATCTTCGGCGTCACGACCTCCGCGCTCCTCATCGGCGGGATGATCGCGCTGCTCAACACCGCGCACCGCACGATCGTCGAGAAGAGCTACCCCGGCGTCGTCGTCTCCATCATCGATGCGGGTGAGATCGAGACGGTCGCCGGCGTGCAGTACCAGGTGGGACATCTCTACGAGACGGAGGGAGGCGCGCCCGCCGGCAAGTATCTCCTCGACGCGCAGCACACGATCCACTATCTCGTCGACCCCGGAATCGCCGGACGCTATCCCACGGATGTGAGCGGCCGCACGGTCGAGAAGCTCGACTCACCGAAGGCGCAGATCATGGCTCTCGTCGTCGACGGAATCCTCCGGCAGACGCTCCCCTGGGGGCTCATCATCATCGGCGCCTTCCTCGCCATCGCGATCGAGATCCTCGGCATCCCGTCGCTCCCGGTCGCCGTCGGCGTGTACCTGCCGATCTCGACGTCGGCGACGATGTTCATGGGCGGCGTCGTGCGCTGGCTCGTCGAGCGCAGGCTACCGGATGACGAGCGCACCGGTGCGCGCGCCGATTCGGGACCCGGTGTTCTCTTCTCCTCCGGGCTGATAGCCGGGGGCGCGATCATGGGCGTCGCACTCTCGGTGCTCGCGATCTGGAAGATCTCGAACGGCGCGCGCACGATGGCCGACGCGATCGACTTCTCGAAGAACGTCGGCTTCGTTGGCGCGAGCGGCGCGGCCGCGATTGTCCTCTACCTGCTCTTCCTCGCCGTTCCGCTCTATCGTGTTGGGAAGACGGGCGGCGGCCGAGAGCACTGATGCGCATCATCTCGCTCCTCCCCGCAGCGACGGAAATGGTCTGCGCGCTCGGTGCATTCGACATGCTCGTCGGCATCTCGCACGACAGCGACTATCCCGCGGAGTTTCTCCATCCGGGAATTCCGCGCGTCACACGCTCGACGATCGATCCGAACGCCGCGCCAGCCGAGATCGATCGCCTGGTGCGCGTTGCCGACACGCTCGGCGAAGCGCTGCACGTGCTCGACGCCGAAGCGATCGCGACGCTCGAGCCGGACCTCATCATCACGCAGGGGATCTGCGATGTCTGCGCGATTCGCGAGTCCGACGTGCGCATCATCGCCGAGAGTCTGTGGAGGCCGCCGGTGGTGCTGTCGCTCTCGGGGGATTCGCTCGAGGAAATCATGAACGACATCCGCCGCGTGGGAGCCGCGATCGAACGGTCACCGCTCGCGGAGGCGCTGGTCACGCGGCTCGAGGACAGGCTGCGGAAGGTGCACGAGCGGCTGGTGGTCGCCTCGGTACCGAGGCCGCGAGTGGCGGTGCTCGAATGGACGGACCCGATCTTCAATGCGGGACACTGGGTCCCGCAGATGGTCCGACGGGCCGGGGGAATCGAGGTTCTGGCGAAGGCCGGAGAGCGGTCGCGCGTGGTGACGATGGACGAAGTCGTTGCCGCCAAGCCGGATACGATCATTGTCGCACCGTGTGGCTATAATGTTGAGCGAGCGGCGGAAGAGGGCGCGATGCAAATGAAGCGGCCCGACTGGAGCTGGCTCGCGAAGCGCCGGGTGTGGGCAATCGATTCGGGGGGCCTTCTGAGCCGCCCCGGACCGAGAGTGGTGGAAGGGGTGGAGACGCTCGCGCAGATCTTTCATCCGATGGTCTTCCCCCGTCCGCCCCGTACTCGCGCCGTCGAGATCGCCAGCGGCTGAGGCTGGGGCGAACGCGATGACGATCCGCTGACGGCGGCGCTTATAATTGCCTTGGCACTGATCCTCATCTCACCTCCATCATCCCACACCCAATGCTCAGCGATTCGTCGGTCACCTTTCTGAAGCGATTGCTCGATACCCCGGGTCCCTCCGGCTTCGAGGCTGCACCCGCTCGCGTGTGGCGAGAGGAAGCGGGCAAGTTCGCGAAGGTGACGTCCGACGTGCACGGCAACTCCATGGCGACGGTGAATCCGGACGGGCGTCCGGTGATCATGCTCGCCGGCCACATCGATGAGATCGGCGTCATCATCCAGCACATCGATGAGGATGGCTACGTCCACATTTCCGGAATCGGGGGGTGGGATCCGCAGGTGCTCGTGGCGCAGCGCATTCGCTTCCTCGGCGCGCACGGCGATGTCACTGGCGTGGTGGGCAAGAAGCCGATCCACCTGATGAAATCGGAAGACCGCGACAAGGCGTCGAAGATGACGGACCTCTGGGTCGATATCGGCGCGACGAATCGCGCGGAGGCAAGCGAGCATCTCAGCGTCGGCGATGCGGGGGTCATCGACTCGAAGAGCGTCGTGCTCCCGAACAACCGCATCGTGTCGCGCTCGGTGGACGATCGCATTGGTGCGTTCGTCGTCCTCGAGGCGCTGCGGCGGTACAACGAATCACCGGGGAAGGCGAAGGTTGTCGCCGCGGCGACGACGCAGGAGGAGATCGCGTGGCACGGCGGCGGCGCGGGGGTGTGCGCGTCGCGCATCGGCGCGCAGATGGCGATCGTCGTCGACGTCACCTTCGCCACCGATCATCCGGGCATCGAGAAGAAGGAGCTCGGCGAGCACGCGATCGGGAGCGGGCCAGTGCTCGTGCGCGGGTCGATCATCAGCCCCGTGGTCTTCCGCACGCTCAAGGGTGCGGCCGACGATCTCAAGATTCCGTACACGCTGCAAGCGGCAGGTCGCGACACCTCGACGGATGCGGACGCAATTCACGTTTCCGCGCAGGGGATCGCGACGGCGCTCGTGTCCGTGCCGAACCGGTACATGCACTCGCCGAACGAGCTCGTGAGCCTCGAAGATGTCGATCGCGCCGCGACGCTGATCGCCGAGGCGTGCCGGCGGGTGGATGAGTCGACCGACTTTACGGCGCGGTAGGAGCGAGTAGGGTGCTAGCGCAAGATCAATAAAATTGAAAAACGAATTGAACGGATGACTGCACGGACAACAAACGGATAGCTGCGAGGCAGTGCAGTAGTCCGTTTTTTGTCGGTTCAAGTCCGTTTTATGTCGAATTTCAACAGTTGTAACAACACGCTCCGCAACTACTCGTCGTCGACGTGGGGCATGTCTGCGGGCGTCGGGAATTTGCCGCTCTCGCGCTTACGGCCCATCATCACCCACGACGCGGCGCCACGCACCGCCTTCTCCTTGTCGCGCAGCAGCGTCTGAAGTGCGGCGAGTGCGCTCGACGTCTTTACCTCGCCGAGCGCGTGCACGGCGGCGACGCGCATCGGCGTTGGGCGGCGCTTGTTGAGCAGCCCTTTCTCCGTGCGCGCGATGTCCATCAGCTTCTCCACGGCGTGCGGCGTGCCGAGCTGTCCGAGCGCGGTGACCATCGCCATCTGCACGCGATTGTCCTCTTCCTTGTCCAGCGCGCGCACGAGCGAGTCCACCGAGCCGGTACGCTGCAACGCCATGGCCTCGGCCGCCCGCTCGCGCACCTCTTCGGGCGCATCGCGCAGCGCGCCGCGCAGCCCCTTCGCCGCAACGCCGGGGCCGAGCTTCGCAAGCGCGCTCGCCGCCGCCGTTCGCACGCGATCGTCGCGATGCTCGAGCAGCTTCTCGAGATCCGTGTCCGCCTCCGCCACGCGCATCTCGCCGAGCAGCTCGATCGCGTTGCGCACGACGAACCAGCGCGGATCGCCGAGCATGTGCACGAGCGTGCGAACGCCGGTGCGCAGGCGGAGCAGCGAGTCGTAGTAGACGCGGCGGTCGGTGATCGACGGCGCGGAGATGAGCGCTTCGACCAGCGCCTCGACGCCATCATCCTCGGCGCGCAAAAAGATCGCCATGTACTGCTCGTAGTTCTCGCGGCGGCGCGGGAGCAGCTCGACGATGCATTTGAGCACGCGCGGCACGCACAGGCGGCGGATGCCCAATGCGTACTGACGCTTCGTCAGCTTGTCCTCGATGTCGCCATCGCGCTTCACGAGGCCGTAAAAGACGTCCGCGACAATATCGATGCGATCCTTCCCCGACGAATCGGCCGCAAGCTTCACGAGCGTGTCGAGGTGCCCGCCCACTTCGGAGGCATCCTTCGCGCCATCGAGCTGCTCGAAGAGGCGCACCATCGATCCCTTCGGAGTAGTCGTGGTCGCAAAGGCCGCGAACATCGCGTCGGGATCCTGCTCGCGAACGATGTCTACCGCGTCCAGCTCGTCGCCATCGCCGCCGTTCGAGACCTCGGCGCCGGCGGCCTGGACGACCTCGAACTGCCCAGTGGTCGGCATGAACATCGTCATGCTGTCGCGAACGAAGCCCGAGCCGGCGTTGCCGAGCTTCGAGTTCGGGAGCGCGGTGGACGCCTTGATGGCGATCGGAACGTCGACCTTGAGCGAGATCGTCTGCGCATCGAGCGCACGTACGCGCGCCAGCGCGACCTCGCCGCCGTTGCCGGGCGATGCCGCGACCGAAAGCAGCTTCGCGACGAGCAGGAGATCAGCGGGACTCGCGTTGCGCTGGATGTCGATCTCGAGGATCGAGTGCCCGATGAGCTGCGCGACGAGACTGTCCACGCCCTCGAAGCGCGCCGGGACGACTTCAGCGTTGGCGGCGAGGAGCTGCATGTCGTGAAGGATCAGCTTCACCGGCCCCGATTCCGACACGGTCACGAGCGACCGCAGCGTGGCCAGCTGCTTGTCGAAGGCGCTTCCTTCGACGAGCAGCATTTGCACGAGGCGGGCGAAGTGTCGGGCGAAGGTCAGAGCGTATGACATCGATGCTTGAAAGAGTCCTCGTCAGCGGCCGGAAAAATCTGTTTCGAGGGAGTTTCTCCCGATATGCGACAGGTGACGGCGGGTGATCGTAACATTATGATCACACGCGTCTTGCGCGAAATTCAGGTCGTGCGTAATGACCGCTGCGGCCCCCCTCGATCGCTGCAACTCGAGGGCTGCCCGAATGAAGCCCCGCCCCTCCGCATCCTGCCCTGCGGTGGGCTCGTCCAGCATCAGGAATCGCGGCCGTGATGCGAGCGCCGAGGCGATCGCAAGCCGCCGCTGGAGTTGCGGTGCGAGATCCCCGGGATGCTCACTCTCCATGGCGCCCAACCCCACCACCGCGAGCGCCTCGCGCGCCTGTGCCAGCGCCGCACTCCGCGACGCGCCGAGCGTCCGTGGCCCAAAGATGACTTCTTCGAGCACCGTACGCGAGAAGAGCTGGCGACGCGGATCCTGGAAGACGAGACCAACGATCCGCGCACGCTCGTGCACCGGAAGCTCCGTGACGTTCAGCTCTCCTATCTCGATCCGGCCGGCGCGGGCCGGCACGAGCCCCATAATCGTTCGGGCAAGAGTGCTCTTCCCCGCGCCGTTTTCACCGATCCATGCGACGATTTCCCCGTCGCCGATGGTGAGCGAGAGATGCTCGAGTACTACGCGCGCGCCGTAGCCGGCGCTTAGTCCGTCGATGCGGAGGAGCGGCGGGCGCCCGCCATTGTCCGCACGCGGCTCCTTGGTGGTCGCGTTGGCTGCGGAGCGTAGTGAGCCGAGACGCGGATCGAGCGGCGGCGTGCGTCCGAGCACGTCGCGCGGCGCACCGCTCGCGATCACCGCGCCATCCGCGAGCACGAGCACGCGATCCGCGAGCGCTGCCAACAGCTCGAGATTCTGCTCGACGATGAGAATCGCTGCGCCATCGTTGCGCAACGCGCGAATCGCGTTCGCGAATGCCGCGGCCGCCTCCGGATCGAGCTGCGCGGTGGGCTCATCGAGCACCAGCAGCGGCGCGTCGAGCGCGAGGGCGGACGCCAGCGCGACGCGCTGCAGCTCGCCGCCGGAGAGCTCGCGCGGAATGCGGTGCGCGAGGTGCGCGGCATCCGCGAGTGTGAGCGCGCGGTCGACGCGCGCGCGGATCTCCGCCGATGGAAGCGCCAGATTCTCCGGCCCCACCGCCACCTCTTCCTCGACGGTCTCGCCGAGCTCCGTGAGCTGCGTCGACGGGTTGGCGAAGACGAACGACGCGGGCGGGCGGCCCCCGAGCGGATGCGTGATCGTGCCGTCGATCGTCGCGGGGAGCGAGCGGCCGAGGAGCCCGGCGGCGGCGAGGGCGAGGGTGCTCTTTCCCGCGCCGACGTGCCCCGCGATGCCGACGATCTCGCCGCGCGCGATGTCGAGCGCGATGTCGTGGAGCGCGACGCAGCCATCGTACGAGATGGAGCGAATGCGCATCGAGAGCGCGAGCGGGCGCACGAGACTGGCCGCGCTCACGAGGCGATGCTGAGCGAGTGCACGAACTCCCGGAGCCGCCATGCGATCACACCGGCGAGCACGAGCCAGACGATCCGGCGCGCCCAGAGCTCGCCCACGGGATCCGCGAGCGGCGAGAGCGCGGTGCGCCGTGCGCCGGCATCGAAGGCGCGCGCATCGAGCGCAAGCGCCCGCTCCTCCGACTCCGTCACGAGTCCGACGATGAGTGGGCCCGCGAGCGCGGGGAGCGCGCGCAGCCGGCCTCGCACGCCGGTCCCCTTCCCCAGCGCGACGCCGCGGCATCGCTGCGCATCGATGACGTCATCCGCACGGCGCCGCGCGTCGGGCACGGCCTCGAGCGATGCGATCACCAGATACGCTGCCCACGAGGGTAGCCCGCGCGCCGCGAGTGCGCGCGTGAGCCGTCGCGGCGCAACGCCCACGACGATGACGCCGAGCGCAGCGATGGCCGCGCCGAGCCGGAGAGAGATCGAGAGCGCGTCGAGTGTGCCGGCGCGAGACGGGACCCACCGCGCGTGCTCGGCGACGGCATCGGGAAAGGCAGCATCGAGGAGCACGAGGAGAACGAACGTCGGCACCACGACGAGCGCGGTGAGCGTCGTGACTTTCCATCCGATGCGGCTCACGAACGCGATCGCGAGCGCGACCACCAGCACCGCGGCCGGCGTCCACGGTTGCGGGCCGACGAACGCGACGAGCACCATCGCCACCGCGCCCGCGAGCGGCGTGATCGGATTCCAGCGATCGAGCGCGCTCGTCACGCGGTCGCGCCCCGGAAGCGTGCGCCGAGCCGACGGGGCAGCCGCTCGAGCACGAGATACACGAGCACGCACGACAGCGGCTTGTCCATCGCGTCGGTCACGACCGCAGCGATCTTCGCGGCGCTGTCGACGCTCACGCCGAATGCGGCGCGAATCGCAATCGTGAGAATCCCCGTTCCGCTCGCGGTGAGCCCGCCCATGAGCGCGATCACGATCACCGCTGAGCAGAGCGCGGCCGCGACGCCGATCACGAGCCCCGCCGCGATGGAGCCCGCGAGCGAACGGAACGCGCCCATCTTTCCCGCCAGCCCGGCGAGCCAGCCGATCACCACCGCCACCGGGATGAACGCGAAGAGCGCGGGCGACACGAGAAGGCCGAGCACGCTGTTCGAGACGATCCCCGTGATTATACCCGCCCACGGCCCCGCTAGCACCGCCACGAGAATCGTCCCCACCGAATCGAGATAGACGGGAAGCTTGAGCGCACCGACCACAGCGCCGAGCGCGAGATTCAGCGCGACCGCGCGCGGAATGAGCGCGAGGGCGAGCGTGGAGAGCGGGCGTCTGGCAGGAAGGGGCACCGGCGGATAACATACTACTCGTAGCGCACTCCTCACCACACCGACCTCTCCCGCATGCCTTCTTCATTCCCTCGCCGCGCGGCCTTCGCCAGCGTGGTCGCATTTCTTTTCGGCTGCCACGGCGCGCCCGCCGCTCCAGAGACTGGCGCAGCGCCCCAGAGCGCATCGGCGATCGCCGACACCGCTCGCATCCGCGCGGACATCGTCTACCTGGCGAGCGATGCGCTCGAGGGACGCGGCACCGGCTCGCCGGGAAACGACAGCGCGGCCGCGTATCTCGCGCGCGAGTACGCGCGGCTCGGTCTCACGAAGATCGACCGCTCCACCACCTGCCCGCAGATGCGTCCCGGCGTGCGTGAGTGCGTCGTCGGACGCGCATCGTATCTGCAGCACTTCTCCGCGCGCTCGGCAGCCGCCGCACACGCGGGACTGCCAAGCGAGCTCCCGACACAGAACGTCGTCGCGCTCCTGCCTGGCACGGACGCCGCACTGCGCACGCAGTACGTCGTCATCGGCGCGCACTTCGATCACCTCGGCCGTTCGCCCTTCGACGCGATGGACCCCGAAGCGAAGGATGCCATTCGCCACGGCGCCGACGACAACGCCTCCGGAACCGCCGCCGTGCTCGAGCTCGCGCGACGCTTCCGTGCCGCCCCTGCACGCCGCCCCATCATCTTCGTCAACTTCAGCGGCGAGGAGCTCGGCGACCTCGGCTCCGAATACTTCGTCGAGCATGCGCCCGTTCCCGTCGATAGCATCGATGCGATGCTCAACTTCGACATGGTCGGCCGCCTCCGGAACGACAAGCTGATCGTCTACGGCACCGAGACCGCGACCGAGATGCGCGGCATCGTCGACAGCGCGGACTCCGTGCAGCCGCTCGCGATCGATCCCGTCGGCGACGGCTTCGGCCCGTCCGATCACGCCTCGTTCTACGGAAAGAAGGTGCCGGTGCTGCACTTCTTCACCGACATGCACGAGGACTATCACCGCGCAACGGACGTGTCCTCGAAGATCAACGTCCCCGGCGAGGTACGCGTGATCGACTACGCCGAACGGATCGCGCGGAGCATAGCGGATCGCCCGGCGCGGCTGACGTACGAGCGCTCCTCCGCGCCGCCGCCGAAAATGACGGGTAGCGGACCGGGGAACGGCACGTACTTCGGATCGATCCCCGACATGGGATCGTCGGACGCGCCCGGCGTGAAGCTCGCCGGCGTCACCGCTGGCAGTCCGGCCGATAAGGCCGGCGTGCAGGCCGGCGACATCATCGTCGAATTCGGCACCAAGACCGTGAAGGACATCTACGATTACACCGACGCGATCAACGCGCACAAGCCCGGAGACGTCGTCCAGGTCGTCGTCATGCGCGCGGGCTCACGACTCGCGCTTTCTGCCACGCTCGGAAAGCGTGGCTCCTGAATCATTCGGAGGCTCTTGATGTATCGTCGTCCGCTCGCACTGTCTCTCGCGCTCGCCGCCCTCTGCGCGGCGCCGCTCGCTGCGCAGGATTCCGCGCTCGCTGCACCCGGCACGTTCGTGTTGCGTGCCGCCCATCTCATCGATGGCACCGGCGCGGCCGAGATCAATAACGCGGCGATCGTCATCGTCGGCGACAGCATTACGTGGGTCGGCACCGCCGCGAACGTGAAGGTGCCCGCCGGCGCACACACGATCGATCTCGGCGACGCCACGCTCCTTCCCGGCTTCATCGATGCGCACGTGCATCTCGCGGGGCGCGAGCTCGGCGATCCCGAGGCGGACGAGTCGGCAGTGCACGACTACGACCAGTACAGCGCGATCCTCGGCGTCAACCACGCCAAGAGCACGCTGCTCGACGGCTTCACCAGCGTGCGCAACGTCGGCTCGCCGAACTTCGACGACATGGCGCTGCGCAAGGCAGTCGACGCGGGCCAGATCTGGGGACCGCGCATGGAGAACGCCGGCTACGCGATCGGCATCACCGGCGGACACTGCGATGAGAACGGCTTCAAGCCCGGACTCTTCGACGGCAGCTACAAGACCGGCATCGCGAACGGCGCCGAAGAGGTGCGCGCCGCGGTGCGCTACATGGTCAAGCAGGGCGCGGACGTCATCAAGACGTGCGCGACCGGCGGCGTGCTCTCCGAGGGGGACGCGGTCGGCGCCTCGCAGTACACGTACGAGGAGCTCAAGGCGATGGTCGACGAAGCGACGAAGCTCGGTCGCAAGGTCGCCGCGCACGCACACGGCACCGAGGGGATCAAGATCGCGGTGCGCGCGGGGGTGAGCTCGATCGAGCACGGCTCCTTCCTCGATGAGGAGGGCGCGAAGATGATGGCGGCGAAGGGCACGTATCTCGTGCCGACGCTGAGCGCGGGCGAAGCCACCGAGATCGCGGCGAACAACGGCGTGCTCAAGGGACTGCGCCGGCAGAAGGCGCTCGATGCGGCGAAGGCGATGCACAACTCGGTGAAGATAGCGCGTGCGAACGGCGTGAAGATCGCACTCGGCACCGACGCCGGCGTCGGCAAGCACGGCACGAACGCGCACGAGTTCGTGCTCATGACGACGTGGGGCGGGATGACGAACATGGAGTCGATCGTCGCAGGAACCATGAGCGGCGCGAAGCTCCTCGGCTGGGATGCGCACGTGGGCTCGCTCACGGCGGGCAAGTGGGCCGACATCGTCGCCGTGCCGGGCGATCCGCTCAAGGACATCAAGAACATGGAGAAGGCGCTCTTCGTGATGAAGGGCGGCGCCGT
>JALYSW010000282.1 GCA_030854615.1 Gemmatimonadota bacterium | reverse complement strand
CCCACACGTTTCTGACGTTGCGCGGCCTTGTCCGCGATCTCGCCACCCAGCTGCGTCTTCCCGCTCGCCATGTAGATCTTCGAGAGCATCGAGAGCGAGCGCACCATCTCGGCGTCGCCGGCCTGCGCGCGCTCCTGCAGCGCGAGCGCGCGTCGCACGAGCTCCTCCGCCACCTCGTGCTCGCCAAGCGAGTTGCGCGCGTTCGCGACGGCGAGCATCAGCGACACCGCGTGCGGATGCGTCTCGCCGAGCGATCGCTGCTTGATCGCGAGCAGTCGTCCGAGCAGCGGCGCGGCCGCGCGCCAATCCGCCTTGCGCTGATGCAGCCGCGCGAGATTGCTGAGCGTGACGGAGAGATCCGGATGCAGCTCGCCGAGCTGCGCCTCGCCGATCGCGAGCGCGCGCCTGTAGAGCCGCTCCGCCTGCTCGAGCTCACCGCGCGAGTACGACGGCGCGGCGAGATCGTTGAGCGCCTGCATGAGATCCACCGACTCGGTACCGAGCGCCTGCTCACGAATGGTCAGCGCGCGGCGGAAATAGCTCTCGGACTGAGTGAAATCACGAAGGGAGAACGCAACTTGCCCGAGCTCGGTCAGCGTGACCGCGCCCAGTAACGTCGCTTGCCGGAGGGCGGCGATGTACTGCTGCTCGGCCTCCGCAAACTCGGCGCGCTCGAAGTGGCGACGGCCGGTTTCGTTGTGTTCCTTCCAGCGTTCTTCAGTGGAAACGGCCATACAACTCCCGGAGACGTGCTAGCTCGTGAGCTCCTCGGCTCACGCAAGTGGCGCACCGTGTTGTAGGACGATTCAGAAGAGCGTCGGTTGGCCCGGAACCGGTGTTGGCGGCGAAAAACCGAAGTGGCGATAGGCTTGCGGGGTGGCCATGCGCCCACGGGGCGTCCGCTGTAAAAAGCCGTTCTGCACGAGGAAGGGCTCGTACACCTCCTCGATCGTTAGCTCGTCCTCACCAATTGCCGCCGCGATGGTCTTCACCCCTACCGGGCCGCCGTCGAACTTCTCGATGATGGTTTTGAGGATGCGCGCATCCATGTCGTCGAGCCCGAACTGGTCGACGTCGAGCATCGCGAGCGCGGCATCCGCGATATCGCGCGTGATGCGGCCGTTCCCCTTCACCTGCGCGAAGTCGCGCACGCGGCGGAGCAGGCGATTCGCAACGCGCGGCGTTCCGCGCGACCGGCGCGCGAGCTCCATCGCGCCGCCCTCATCGATCTCGACCTTCAGCACCTCGGCCGACCGGATCACGATCTGCTCGAGATCTTCCATCGGGTAGAAGTTGAGGCGCAGCGGGATGCCGAAGCGCGCGCGCATCGGCGACGTGAGCATCCCGAAGCGCGTCGTCGCGCCGATGAGCGTGAACGGCTCGATTTGCATCGTGATCGTCTGCGCCTTCGGGCCGTCGCTCAAGCGAATCTCGATCTTGTAGTCCTCCATCGCTGGATAGAGAAACTCCTCGATGATCGGCTTGAGGCGATGGATTTCGTCGATGAAGAGGATGTCGCGCGCGCGGAGATTGGTAAGCGTGCCGACGAGATCGCCGGCCTTCTCGAGGGCAGGTCCACTCGTCGTGTGAATGTTGACGCCAAGCTCGCGACCGATGAGCTCAGCCAGGGTGGTCTTGCCGAGCCCGGGCGGCCCGTAGAAGAGCGTGTGGTCGAGGGGCTCGTTGCGTGCGCGCGCGGCCTCGATGTAGATCGCGAGCGACTCCTTCACCTTCTGTTGCCCGATGAACTCGGCCAGCCGCTGCGGCCGGAGCGACAGCTCGACCACCGACTCATCGGCGATGACTTCGGGGGTGGTGATCTCTGCGCGGGACATGCTCTGAATCACACCCGGGCCTGCAGCTTTGCGAGGCGCTCACCTGCGGCGAGCAGCGTCTCGTGCTTCTTGCAGAAGGCGAAGCGGACGAGCTTCGAGCCGCCTGTGCTTCCCGGGCGAAAAAAGCTCGATCCCGGCACCGGCGCGACACCGACATCGCTCGTGAGCCACTTCGCGAATTCGACGTCGCCGAGGTCGCTCAGCGCCGAGAAATCCGCGAGCACATAGTACGCGCCCTCGGGCACCGTGAAGGTGAAGCCGCCCTCGCGTAGCGCGTCGCACATGAGGTCGCGGCGAGCGCGGTACTCGAGCGAGAGGCGATTGTAGTAGTCGGCGTCGAAGGCCATCCCGATCGCGCCGGCCTCCTGGAGCGGCGCGGGCGCGCCGACGGTGAGGAAATCGTGCACCTTCCGGATGGCGACCGATTCCTTCTCCGGCGCGATGGCGTAGCCGAGGCGCCATCCGGTGCAACTGAAGGTCTTCGAGAGTCCGGAGATGGTGATCGTGCGCTCCGCCATCCCGGGCCACGTCGCGAGCACGTGGTGGTCGCCGGCGTAGCGGATGTGCTCGTAGATCTCGTCGGTGAAGGCGTACACATCGTGCTTCACACACAACTCGGCGATCAGCGAGATCTCGGCGCGCGTGAGCACGCGCCCCGTCGGATTCTGCGGTGTGTTGACGATGATCGCCTTCGTCCTGCTCGTGAACGCGGCACGCAGTTTGTCCGCATCGATCGTCCATCCCGGTTGCGTGAGCGGCACGAACACCGGCGTCGCCTCGGCGAGGATCGCGTCCGGGCCGTAGTTCTCGTAGAACGGCTCGAAGACGATGACCTCGTCGCCCGGATTGATGAGGGCCAGGAAGACGGCAGCCATCGCCTCGGTCGCGCCACAGGTGACGGTGACGTTCTTCTCCGAATCGACATCCATGCCGTACCAGCGCCGGTATTTCGCGGCGATCGCGAGGCGGAGCGAGGGGGTGCCCCACGTGATCGCGTACTGGTTGATGTTTGCCTGGATGGCCATGCACGCCGCGTCCTTGAGCGGCTGCGGCATGGGGAAGTCGGGCATACCCTGGGCGAGGTTGAGCGCGCCATGCTCGTTGGCAATGCGCGTCATCTCACGGATCACCGATTCTGTGAACGTGTTGGTGCGGCGGGCGGTGGTCATGATCCGAAGTTGCTCTGAGCGCGCCGTCTATGCAACCGCGCCAGGAGCGCGAGGCAACCGCGCCAGGAGCGCGAGGCAACTGTGTTGCGGGAGATGGCGAAAGGCGCACGGATCGGGCTCGAGAGCCCGGTTCCGTGCGCCTCTGCTCGTCTGGCTGCGCTACTTGTTGACGGTGATGGTGGCGCCGCTCACTGCGAGGCTCGAGAGGGTGCCCGTGCTGGTGGTGATGCCGGTGAGCGTCGACTTGAAGGTGACGCTGCCGTTGCCGGGCTTGGGGCCGGTGGACGAATCTCCGCCGCACGCAGTGATCGCGACTGTCGTGAGCATCACGACAAGCATCGCGAGGAGGGTCTTTCGCCGCCGAAACGAGGGAAGAATGAGCAACGGGAACATCGCCAGCACGATGCCACCGCCGATTCGCTCGGCGATCGTGACGGTGAAGGAGTAGGTAACGAGGAGCGATGTCGGAGCCGTGATGTTCAGTCCCGGATTCACCGCCAGCGAGACGATACCATCATTGGTCGCAAACGTGCCGGTCGCGATCACGCTGTCGCCCGCATCGACCGCACCGTTGCCGTTCTTGTCGAGATACAGATTCACCGCGCTGACGTCCACCTGTTCGTTACCCGTGCCGGATGCGGCGACGGTGACCCCGGTGATCGTTTGGGGTGAGGCCGGCGTGAGGAGGAACTCGAGCATGGGCACATTGGTCGTTCCCGACCTCACCGTCTGGTTCGATGCCTGGCCTGTGCACGCGTGGAAGTCCGACCACAAGTAGTACGACGACGTGCCAGGGACGAGCGTGCAGGAGGCTACCAGACTACTGGGCCCAATGTCCGCCAACGTAGCGAGGAGGACGGTCCCGAAGCCGTCACCACCCGGCAAGCCGGTTGATCCAGCGGCGATGGAGAACTGACACGACTTGAACACCATCGGTACGTCGACATACGTCCATTTGCCGGCGGTGATGGTGAACGTGACATTCTCCGCGGTTGCTGTGCAGTTGTGGTACTCACCCTCCACTCGCGCGAAGGTGTGCGTGCCCGGGCTGAATTCCTCGGAATTGTACTCCACCAACCCGTTTGTGCCCTGCACGTAGGTGTGCGTGATCGGGAGCGGCACGCGCGCCGCGCTCGGGCCGACGTGGGTGTACAACGCCACCCAGCCGGTGCTTTGCGCTGTCGCGGCCATCGCTGATGCGCCGACCATCGTGAGAGCCACCGGCAGAAGGAAAGCGATGCGAAGTCGGGACATGTGTGATCTCCGGGCCGATGAGTGGATGCGCTGCCCTGCTCACGAGGAAGCGCTCATCGCTCGGAAAATCCGGACATCCGCTCTTCCTACCGCCCTCCGATCTTCGCCAGCGCCGCTCGAATCAGCTCCGGCGCCGAGAGCTTCACCGGTCCCGTGTCGATCACCGCGCGCACGGCCTTCTCGGCGTCCACCGTCGCGTAGCCGAGCGACACCAGCGCTCTAATCGCGTCCTCCGCGCTCGCCCCCTCGGCCCGCGGCCCGCCGGCGACGGCCGACGATTCCCCCGCGACATCATCCAGCTTGTCCGAGAGGTCGAGCACGAGCCGCTCCGCCTTTTTCTTCCCGACGCGCGGCACCCCCTGCAGTGTCGCGATGTCCTTCTCGCGAATCGCGCGCACGAGCCGGTCGGCCGAGAGCGTCGACAGCAGCCCCAGCGCCAGCGACGGACCCACACCATTCGCGGTGAGCAGCCGCTGAAAGACGCGCTTCTCGTTGATCGTCGCGAAGCCGAAGAGCAGAAACGCGTCCTCGCGCACGACAAGATGCGTATGCAGCTCCGTCTGCTCCCCCACGCGCGGCAGCGTCTCGTACACGCCAAGCGGAATCGAGAGCTCGTACGCAATCCCCCCCGAGGTGAAGATCTCGACACGGTCGAGCTCCTTGGCGACGAGCTTTCCGGCGACTCGTGCGATCATCGCTGCTTCGCGCTCGCCAGCCGACCGCCCATGATGTGCGCGAGCGCCGCCGCCGTTCCATCCGCCGCATCGCTCGGCTGCGGCGCCGTCTTGAGCCGCAACAGCTTCGTCACCATGAACTGCACCTGCTCCTTGGTCGCCGCACCGGTGCCCACCACGGATTTCTTGATCTCCGCGGGCGGATACTCGTAGATCGCGAGCTCCACCTGCTGCGCCGCGAGCAGGATCACCCCGCGCGCGTGGCCGAGCACGACGGTGGTGCGGACGTTCTTCGCGTAGAAGACATCTTCGATCGACATCGCATCGGGTTTATGACGGTGGATGAGAAGAACGACGTCATCGAAAATCTCGCGGAGTCGCGAGGGCAGGGGATCGCGCGCGTGCGTGCGGATCACGCCGCACTCGACGAGCGTCATCGTGCCGAACGGCTCGCCCTGAACCACACCGTAGCCCGTCGCGGCCGTGCCGGGATCGATCCCGAGTACGATCACGGCCGGTGGCTCACGCCTTGCTCATCTCAGCTTCGTCCATGTCGAAGTTCGCCTCGACCTTCTGCACGTCGTCGAGAGAGTCCAGCTCCTCCATCAGCTTGAGCAGCGACTCGGCCGCGCGTCCCTCGACGTGCACCGTCTGCTTCGGGATCATCGAGATCTCGGGATCGTGCACAGCGATCCCCTTCGCCTCGAGCGCGCCCATTACGCTGTGCAGCTCCGTGGGTTCGGTGCTGACGACGAACTGATCGCCGTCCTGCGCGAAGTCCGTTGCGCCACCGTCGAGCGCGGCTTCCATCGTCGCATCCTCGGCGAACTTCGTCGCGTCGACGTAGAGCTGCCCCTTCCGTTCGAACATCCAGGCGACCGAATTCGACGCGCCGAGGTTGCCGTTGCCGCGCGAGAGCTTGAAGCGCACCTCGGCGACGGTGCGCGTCGGGTTGTCGGTGACCGCGTGGATGAGCAGGGCGACGCCTCCGGGCCCGTAGCCCTCGTACATGACCTCGACGTAGTCGACCCCCTCGAGCTCGCCCGTCCCCTTCTTCACGGCGCGCTCGATGTTCTCCTTCGGCATCGACGCAGCCTTCGCGATGTCGATCGCGGTGCGCAGGCGCGGGTTGCCGGCCGGATCGCCACCGCCGGCTTTCGCGGCGACGGTGATCTCGCGAATCAGCTTCGTGAAGTGCGCGCCGCGCTTCGCGTCCGTCGCGGCCTTGTAGTGCTTGATCTGTTTCCACTTACTATGACCAGCCATCTCCGTATTCCGCTGCAGACAGGGTGAATATACGAGCGGTCAGCGATCCGGGTCGACCATATCCTCGAATCTGAGCCACTGCTTGTAAAAATACAGATCGATGTAGGCGGTCGGGCCATGCCGGTTCTTGAGGATCGCGAGCTCCGCCGCGCCCTCGGAGCCCGGAACCGGATGATAGATCTCCTCCCGGAAGAGCCCGAGCACGACATCCGCGAGCTGCTTGATCGCCCCGACCGCCCCAAAGTCCTGCAGCTGAGGGCGCAGGTTCTCGCGCGTTGGCGCGAGCTCGGGGAGATGCGCGGTGACGAGCACTGCGAGATGATTGCGCATCGCAAGCTCCTTGAGCGCGAGCACCGCGTGCGCGTTGTTCTCTGCCGGTGCGCCACCACCGTGCACGTGCTGCAGCGAGTCGACGACGAGCAGCACGGGAACCGGCTCTCGCTTCGCCTCGGCGTCGAGCGCGGCGCTGTCGTCGTGCGGCATCGCGCGCACCACCGGGAGCATGTGCGGCTTCCGCAGCGCGACTGCGCCGAGCGAGACACGCGTCTCCTCGTCGAGCGTCCCCGAGCGCAGCGCATCGATCGACGCGCGCCCCTCGATCGCGAGCAGCCGCTCGTTGACGCGATTCGGAGACATCTCACCACTGAGATATGTCACCGCATTTCCAGCCTCGGCGGCGCGCAGCGCGATTGCGATCGCGAGAGCGGACTTCCCGGTGCCGACGTCGCCGCCGAGCACGATGAGATCGCCGCGACGAAGTCCGCCGCCGAGCAGGCGGTCGAGCGTCGGGAATCCGGTGGGGACGGTGTCCGCCGCCGGCGCGCCGTCTGCGATCGCATCGGTGCGCTTGAGCAGCTCGGCGAGTCGCGGCTCGTCGTGGGGCGTTGAGGGCATAGGGGGAGAAGTTACGATCAGACGGAGGGGTCAGGGAGGGGCGTAACTTCCTGCTACGATCACGGATGAACACGGAAGAAGCACGAATCGAATCTTGGGGCGACTGGCCGCCTGCGAGTATCAGAAGATTCGTTTTTCTGAACCGCCAGTCGTTTCGGCCTGGGCTCGCGCATCCCATTACAAATCGTCGTAGAACCGCGAGAAGTACCAATCTCCACAAGATTCGATCCGTGCCCTTTCCGACTTTTTCCGTGCGGTAGTTGGCAGCTACTCCTTGCTCATCTGAACTAGCCCTGCCACCACTCCCTCCAGCTCCGCCACACTTCCCTCGTCCAGGTGCTTCCTCGCCGCCGCGATCACCGCGCCAAGCGCCTCGGCCAGCTCCGATATATTCTCTCGCGCACTCGCCACCGCTACTCGCCCCAGCGGTGCCCGCATCCCGCTCGGCAAGGTCAGCGACGCGAACCACCGGCTCGCCCCCGCCGCGCGCGCCGCACGCAACGGTGCCGGGAGCGGCGCGCCCGCCATGGGCGACGATAGCCGCGCGACCATCAGACAGGCGAGCGCGACCTCTCGTCCGCGCCCAAGCGGCGCCCGCCCCGCGTACGTCGCCAGCGCGCGAAAGGGGAAGACGATCGGCCCCACCGCGAAAGGAGGAACGGAGGCGCGCATGGGGAGCGTTAAGGGTGTCAACGAGGGAACGGGGCCGCTCGGGGAGCGTAGATGGAACCAGCTCGGGCCGCAAGCACGCGCGCCAAGGCCGAGTGCGCTGGCCGCCTCTTTTCCGTCGAACTACATTGTGAGCACATGGCACAGTACCCGAAATCCGTACTCTGGATCGATGATGAGGCCGATCTTCTCGAGTCGCACCGCATCTTCTTGCGGGAGAAGGGTTTCGAGGTAGAATCCGCGACCAACGCAGACGACGCCGTCGAGATGCTCCGGCGGCGTACGTACGGCATCGTGCTGCTCGACGAGCAGATGCCCGGCAAGCGCGGCCTCGAGGCCTACCGCGAGATCCGCGAGCTCGACCCACTCCTCCCGATCGTGATGGTTACGAAGAGCGAAGAAGACGCGACGCTGAAAGAAGCGATCGGCGTCGATGTGCGCGACTATCTCGTCAAGCCGATCAACCCGCGCCAGGTGCTTGCGGTGATCACGCGTGTGCTCGATGGCCCGCGCATCCGCCAGCAGGCGATCGCGCGCTCCTTCGTCGAGCGCTTCCGCGCGATCGAGCTCGATCGGCAGGCGCCGCTCGACTGGCGCGGCTGGGTCTCGCGCTACAGCGAGCTCGTGGAGTGGGATGTGAGTCTCGCCGAGGCTCGCGAGCAAAGCCTCTACGATTCGCTGCAGTCGCTCTATCCCGACATGCGGCGCGAGTTCGCGATCTTCATGCGCGACGCGTATCCGGGGTGGCTCAAGAATCTCGAAGGCGACCGTCCGCCGCTGTCGATCGACATCGTGAGCGAGTTTCTCCTCCCGATTCTCGAGCGCAATCGCGCGGCGGTGTTCGTCGTGATCGACTGTCTGCGCCTCGACCAGTGGGCCGTCCTCAGTCCGCTGCTCGCGCCCTTCTTTGAAATCGAGATGACGCATCACTTCTCGATTCTACCCACCGCCACGCCATACTCGCGCAACTCGATCTTCTCGGGACTCTTCCCGAGCGAGATCGCCGCGCGATTCCCCGACTGGTGGGGAGAGCGCGAAGATGAGTCGCTGAATGCGCACGAGCGCGGGCTGCTCGAGGCGCAGTTCGCGGAGCTCAAGCGAGCGATCCCGGTGCGCTACGAGAAGATCTCGAGCACCGCGGACAGCGTGGAGCTGGAGCGCCGCGTCTCGAGCGCGATCGCGCGTGAGGGCGTGAGCGCCTTCGTCTTCAACTTCGTCGACCTGCTCACGCACGGGCGCAGCGAGTCGGCAATCCTGTACGAGGTCGCGAAGGACGAGATCGCACTGCGGCAGATCACGAAGCAGTGGTTCGAGCGCTCGGTGCTCTTCACGATCCTCAAGGACGCCGCGCGCAAGAACATCCCGGTGCTCATCACGAGCGATCACGGCTCGATCCACTGCCTGACGCCCGCGACGGTGTTCGCGAAGCGCGATGCGACCGCGAATCTTCGCTACAAGTTCGGCGAGGATCTGCGCGCGGAGAAACCCGAGTACGCGCTGTCGTTCGGAAACGCGGACGACCTCAAGCTCCCGCGACGCGGCTCCGGCGCGAACACGCTCCTCGCCGTCGGCGACACCTTCTTCGTATATCCGACGAAGCTGCGCGAGTATCAGACGCGCTATCGCGGCTCGTTTCTGCATGGAGGAGTCACTCCCGAGGAGTGCATCCTGCCGGTCGCGCTCCTCACGCCGCGCCGATAGTGAACCGCGTCTCCTACAGACGCCTCACCCCCTTCCTGCGCCCGCACGCGTGGCGCATGGCGGGGAACATCTTCTTGAATCTCATCGGCGCCGCGCTCGACGGATATTCGTTCGCGCTGCTGATCCCGTTCCTCAACGCGCTATTCGGGCTTCCCGCGCTCCCGATCAAGAGCGGTTGGGTCACCGCGTTCCTGAACTGGACGATCGGCGGATTGTTGAATCCGAACGATCAGATGGGATCGCTGCGCAACGTCATCCTGATTCTGCTTGCCACCGTCGCCGTCAAGAATCTCTGCGTCTGGGCCGCCGGCACGCTCGGCGCGCAGCTCCAGGAATACATCACGCGCGATCTCCGCGACGCCGTCTACCGCCACCTGCAGTCGCTCCCGATCGGCTGGTTCACGCGCACGAAGGTCGGGCAGATCATCTCGCGCGTGCTCTCCGACACCGAGCAGACGAAGACGCTCATCACGCAGCTCGTCACGCAGGCGATCTCGGCCGCCGCGATGGTGATGATCTACGTCGCGTATCTCTTCGGGATCTCGTGGCGGCTCACGCTGATGGCGCTCGTCGTCGCGCCCGCGCTGACCTTCGCGCTGCAGCCGCTGCTCCGGAAGCTGCGCCGCGGTTATCGACGCCTGCGTAACGATCACGGCGAGATGATGAGCGTGTTGCAGGAGAGTGTGAGCGGCATCCGGCTCGTGAAGTCGTTCGCGGCCGAGGGGTACGAGGAGTCGCGCTTTACGATGGCGAGCCACACGTACTCGAGTGGGCTCGTGCGCATGGCGAAGTTCGCGTTGATTGGCCAGCCGATCACCGAGACCCTCGGCACCTTCATCGTGGTGCTGCTGCTTTGGACGGGTGCGAAGTGGGTGCTCGTCGACCACACGCTGCAGGCGTCGCAGTTCCTCGTCTTCCTGACGTTCGTGATGCGGATGCTGCAGCCGCTCAAGCAGCTCTCGCAGATCCCCGCGATCGCGCAGAACTCGTTCGCGAGCGCGGACCGGCTCTTCGAGGTGCTCGACATGCCGACGGAGAAGTCGACGGATCGCGGCACCAAGGTCGCGACGAGCTTCGAGCGCTCGCTCGACTTCGAGCGCGTGTCGTTCGCGTACGACACGGACACCGATGTGCTCACCGACATTACCTTCTCTGCGCGCAAGGGCGACGTCGTCGCACTGGTGGGCGCGAGCGGGGCGGGGAAGAGCACGCTCGCGGATCTGATTCCACGCTTCTACGAGCCAACGTCGGGCCGCATTCTGCTGGATGGTGTCGACACGCGCGACATCGTGCTTCCATCGCTGCGCTCGCTCACGGGGATCGTGAGCCAGGAGACGGTGCTCTTCAACGACTCCGTGCGCGCGAACATCGCGTACGGCCGCGGCTCGACGTATACCGACGCGCAGATCCAGGCCGCCGCGCGCGCCGCAAACGCGCACGGCTTCATCGCGGAGCTCCCCGAGGGCTACGACACGATGCTCGGCGAGCGAGGCGCGCGGCTGTCGGGCGGACAGCGCCAGCGGATCGCGATCGCGCGCGCGCTGCTGGTCGATCCGCCGATTTTGATCCTCGACGAGGCGACGTCGGCGCTCGACACCGAGAGTGAGCGGCTCGTGCAGGAGGCGATCGACCGTCTCCTCGCGGGGCGCACGGTGATCGTGATCGCGCACCGGCTGTCGACGATCGTGAACGCGACGGAGATTCTCGTGCTCGACCGCGGACGCATCATCGAGCGCGGCACGCACGCCGAGCTGCTCGAACTGCACGGCGCGTACTACCGGCTGCACACTCTCCAGTTCGGAGACAGGGATTCGCAACCGGTAGAAGAACATGCGAATACTGTTTTATAGCCAGCAGCCGGAATGGAACGGGAGTGCGCGCGCGCTTGCGGCGGCGGCGCGCGGGATGAGCGAGCGCGGGCACAACGTCACGGTCGTGTGCCCGCCGGAGAGCGCGCTCGAGCAGCATCTCGAGTTCGGCGCATACGAAGTTGTTTCGCTCTCGACGCTGCTGCCGTGGCCCGTCGCGGCGATGCGTGTGCGCCGATTGCTGCACGACCGATTCATCCAGGTCGTGATCGTGAATGGCGATCGCGAGCAGCTGATCGCCGCGCTGGCGACGAGGCTGGCCGAGCGTGCGGCGGTGCTGCGGCGAGTCGCGGTGGGCCACATGATCAAGCTCAGTGCGGGCGAGCGATTGGCGTTCAAGCTCGCGCCCACCGGGCTGCTCTTCGGATCCGAGAGCGAGATGCGCAACGCGCGCGCGCAGTCGTTCGCGCGCTTTCCTTCGGCCGTCGTCCCGCTTGGCGTCAACGCGCAAGCGTACGACGCAATTCGCCCCGCGTCGCGCGCGAGCATCGGGGCGCCGGGCGGCACGCGGCTCCTCGTCTGCGTCTACGATCGCACGGAGCAGGCGCGCGCCGCCACGGTGTTGCGCGTCATCGCGCTGCTGGCGCCGCGACATCCCGAGCTCCGACTGGCGATGATCGGCGCGGGGTCGGACGACGAGGATCTGCGCATGCATGCCGCCGCGCTTCGCATCACAGGTGCGGTCAGCTTCCTCGGTGAGCGCGACGACTATCTCTCCGTATTGAGCGTCGCCGATCTCGGCTGGGTCGTCGCCGATGGCGATAACGCAGTGTTCGCGCTGCTCGATCTACTCGCGTCGCGCGTGCCGGTGTTGGCCGAGCGAGGGACGGTGGCCGAGCAGTACGTGCCGGATGGCATCGCGGGGATCCTGTTGCCGCGCGGTGAGGCGCCGGACATCGC
>JALYSW010000404.1 GCA_030854615.1 Gemmatimonadota bacterium | reverse complement strand
GCCAGCCGGCGACCGAGCTCTCGGGCGGCGAGGCGCAGCGCATCAAGCTCGCGACGGAGCTGCAGCGGCAGCAGCGCGGCAACACGCTCTACGTGCTCGACGAGCCGACGACGGGGCTGCATCCGTCTGACGTCGAGAAGCTGATGGCGCAGCTCGATGGGCTCGTCGACGCGGGGAATACGGTGATCGTCGTCGAGCACGACATGCGCGTGGTCGCGGGAAGCGATTGGGTGATCGACATTGGGCCGGGTGCGGGCGACGAGGGCGGACACATCGTGGCGGAGGGCACGCCGGCGGATGTGGCGACCGCGAGCATCAGTCGCACCGCACCATTTCTCGCGCGTTTCCTCGGCTGAGCTGCCGCAAACTACGAGTCCACCCCAGGCACGGCGCCCTGCTGCACCCGCGAACTACTCCGTGGTTTTGCCGTCGAAGTGCTCGTTGTCAGCCTCGGCGTCGGCACGGGTGCGGTGAATCACGCCGTCTCGATGATTCGGCGGTGCGTAAATCGTGTAGAGCTTGAGAGGAACGCTGCCGGTATTGATGATGTTGTGGTTGGCCCCGGCAGGCACGAGCACCGCGAAGCCCGCACTGATTGCAGTGCGAACGCCGTCGAGCACGGCTTCGCCCGTTCCCGCTTCGACGCGAAAGAACTGATCGAGTTCATGGACTTCGGCCCCGATCTCTTCCCTGGGCTTCAGCGCCATCACGACGAGCTGGCAGTTCTTCGCTGTGTAGAGCACCTGACGAAACGCATCATTCTTGACGGCAACGCTGTCGATATTCTGCACATAGCCCTTCATGGTGGCTCCTCGTTGATGCTCGTAGCTCATTCGACGATCACGCTGGTACTAGGAGTCTAGCAGCAAGCGATAGCCGCCGCAAAGTTCACGTCGCAACGTCGCGAAGCGGTGGTCACCGCTATACTTTCCCCGCCCGTGACACTACTCGAGTCGAATTCAGGCGTATCGCGCACACTGCATCGCGAGCTCGGACTTCTATCCGCGACGATGATAGTGGTTGGCGGGATCATCGGCGGCGGAATATTCTTTACTCCGGCGCAAGTCGCGCGCACGCTGCCCACGGGCGGCTGGGTGCTCGGGATCTGGATGATCGGCGGCTTCATTGCGCTCGCCGGCGCGCTGACCTTCGCCGAGCTCGGTGCGATGCTCCCCGATGCGGGAGGCCCGTTCGTCTACATCCGCCGCGCTTTCGGCGAGCGAGCCGCGTTCGTCTACGGATGGATGATTCTCACCACCATCGCGAGCGGCGCAGCGGCCGCCGTGGCGCTCGCCTTCGCAAACTACGTCGGTCGCTTCTTCGATCTCGCACCACTCGGCGGCGTGACCGGCGTGGCCGTCGCGGTCCTGCTCATTCTCACGGCGACGAATTATCGCGGACTCCGGCTTGGCGCCGCCGTGCAGAACACGCTCGTGATGAGCAAGCTCGTCGCGCTCGGCGCGCTGATCCTGGGCGTGGCCGTACTGTGGAACCGCATCCCCGCTCCGCTTCCGATCGTCTCGGCGGAGAAGCTGCCGCCGCTCGCGAGCGGCCTCGCCGCGGCATTCGTGCCGGTGCTCTTCTCGGTGGGCGGATGGGAGAATCTCAACATGGTGGCAGGCGAGGTGCGCGATCCGGCGAAGCTAATTCCGCGCGCGCTCGCTCTCGGGATCGCGATCATCATGGTTTGCTATCTCGGCGTCAACGTCTCGTACCTGCACGTGCTCGGGCGCGATGGGATGGCGGCGAGCAGCAGCGTGGCGGCGGATACCGCGATCCGAATGGTGGGAGCGCTCGGGGGAACGTTGATCACGATCGCCGCGATGATCTCGATTCTCGGGCTGGTGAGCGTCGTGTTGCTCGCCACGCCGCGGATCTTCTACGCGATGGCGCGGGAGGGGCTCTTCCCTCCATCGGCGGCGCGCATCCACCCGCGCTTCGGAACGCCGCACATCAGCATCGCGATGCTCGGGCTCTGGTCGGTCGCGCTGCTGCTGCTGGCGCAATCGCGCCTCGACTGGCTGCTCAACGGCGAGGTGTTCGCCGACTGGATTTTCTTCGGACTGAGCGCCGCGAGCGTATTCGTCTTCCGGCGCACGATGCCCACGCAGCCGCGGCCGTATCGCGCGTGGGGGTATCCGCTGGTGCCGCTCTTCTTCGTCGCCGCATCGCTCGTCGCGGTGATTAGTGCGCTGATCAGCGCCCCGATTCCCTCCGCGTTCGGCGCCTTCAGCGCGATCGTCGGCTTTATCGTCTACGCGCTGTTCTCGCGCCGATGGAAGGCTGCCGCTGCCGGCGCCCCTGTCTAGTAGGCCACCGCGTAGGAGGAGAAGTGGCCGATCCTGGCTACGACGTACTTGAGCATCGCATGATTCTGGGACGGCTCGACCTCGGTCACGGTGTCCGCCTGCACATACACGACGGTAACTCCGAACAGAGGCGTGGCGCACTTCGAGTAGTCCAGCTTCAGCGTCGCAGGAACCGCGAAGTGGAGTCCTTCCGGCGAGAACTGCACGCTGGCGCTAGTAGTCGGCAGCGAGTGCGCGGTGATTGTCACGGTGCTCGTGAGCGCCCCGGCGGGCACATCGAGCTCCGCGCCCGCGACCTTCACCTTGCCTCCCTTGCTGCCGATCTGCGAGGACGCCCACGCCTCCTTCTGTGGCTTGCAGACGGCAACCTTCTTTCCATCCTTCCCCTTCGAGAACGAGAGCGGGGGCGCACTCGAGAAATGCGGTGCGGTCGGAGTCGCATGATCCGCGCATGCGACGGCGCCCAGGAGCATGAGAAACGACACGAGAGAGCGAACTGGAGTCGACGCGCGCATGAGACGTGTTCCTTGAATTTCGAGAAAAAACGTGAGGAAACATCAAGAGGCCGAAGTCCAACCGATCAGTAAGCCACTGCGTACGACGAGAAGTGATTGATCGTTGCCGTGACTTTCTGCGACGTCGGATTGCTAGTCGTTGGCTCGACTTCGGAGACGGTGTCGGCCTGCAGGTAGACAATTGCCAGTAGCGAAGACGGCGTGATGCACGCCGAGTAGCTCAAGGTCACGACCGCTGGCAGCGGAAAGTGCAGTCCCTCGGGCGTGAAGAAGACGCGCGCTGTGGTACCCGCGGGCACGTGAGCGACGATCGTCGTGTCGGTGAGCAGCGCTCCCGGCGGGAAGTAAACGGTATTCCCTTCGCCGAGGTCGAGCGTGCCACCATGCGGCCCAATGCGCGCGGACACCAAGACATCGTGTGGGATGTTACACGATGCGAGATGGTGTCGGCCGCTCTTCTGCTGCGGCTGCGGCTTGCTGTGACCCGACGAGCCTCGGCTGAGCATCAGTCCTGGCGCCTGTGTGACAGGCGACGTCGGACTCGCGTTCTCGCCGCACGCGACGATCGCCGCGACGGCGGTGAGAGCAGCGAACAGTCGGAATACGGATGGTTTGCGCATAGACCCGGTGGCGGAAGAGAATGAGTTCTTGTCGAACTTTCGTCGTACCGGACCGTGCCGTTCTGTTTTGATCCTGAGGTGAATCTGCGACCTCAAGCGTGTTGTGCTATCACGCTGCAGCCGAATTGCGTCATCGCTGCAATTGTGTGTTACATCACACAGCACCGACCATGCTCTCGTTGATGGCCGTTATGGCTGCCTCAAAGACGTCCGGGCGCCACCAGGCCTTGCACTTTCGTAACTCGACCAGCGCATCTTCGACCGACATCGCCGCGCGATAGCTGCGGGTGCTGGTGAGCGCGTCGTAGACATCGACGATGCCGATGATCTGCGCCGCGAGCGGAATCGCGTCGTCGCGGAGGCGGTCGGGATAGCCGGTGCCGTCGCGCTTTTCATGGTGCCAGCGGATCAGCGGCTTGATGTCCCATGGAAACTCGACACCCTCGAGGAGGTCGATTCCGTAGAGGGTGTGACGCTCCATCAGCTCGCGCTCCTCGCGCGTGAGCTTCCCCGGCTTGTTCAGGATCTCGTGCGGGATGCGAACCTTCCCGACGTCGTGCAAATAGGCGCCGATGCGCACCCTCGTCTGCTCGTTGATGTCGAGTCCCAGCGCACGCGCCACAGCCACCGCGTACGTCGCGACGCGCTCGCAATGGCCATGCGTATACGAATCGGCGGATTCGATCGATTGCCCCCAGTCCCGCACGATCATGAGGAAGGTGCCCTCTAGCTCCGCGACCTTGCGCGTGACGTCGGAGAGATCGCCGCGCGCATCGAGGTGCACGAAGAGCGCCCGCGATCCATTCA
>JALYSW010000367.1 GCA_030854615.1 Gemmatimonadota bacterium | reverse complement strand
CCTCAGTGCCTTCACGCAACGACAGCTCGATGCGGTGGCCCTCCAACTCAACACACGGCCGCGGCAAACGCTAGGCTATCGCACACCCGCGCAGGCCTATGCAGCCCATGTTGCACTGACCGGTTGAGATCACCTCGGAATTCTCATTGGACATCCACTCGAAGGCCGGAAGACCCTTAAATGACAACGCGCTCAAAAAGCTAAACAACGCGTGGAGGAGACGGCTACTCGCACTGCTCGATTGAGAATGCAGGTAGAGCTAAGCGAGCACTTATTCTCTAAGGGAGAGCTTCTTCGCTGATACGCATCGACAGCGGGAATCCAAACTGTTTAATAGCCTCGTCATAGATAAGTTGCTCCATTGCCTTTGTGTCGACTGGCCCTCCAATCCGTCCGTCGAAGATCAGGCACGTTAGATCGTCACGCCCTGAAAGGATGGTATTTAGTGACCACGCTTCGAATCCCATCAGTAAATGGTTCAGAATTCGGAGGCCCGCGACTTTTTTTGTGCTGAGTCCGGCCATTCGCACTGATCGCGGGCTCGATGAAGGGCTGAAATTTGCCTACCACGTTCCAGACGCCATCCGCAGTCCAAGTGTTCGGAGCATTCCGCTGTCGATCCCAGTGGAGAACGTTGATGGATAGCTCAAGTACATCGTATTGAAATTGCCGTACGAAAGGATCGGTGATCTCAACCGGTCGAGGCAACAGCTGCGTTGAGTACCTCGGCTGGCGTCTTCCATCCTAGGGTTTCGCGCGGGCGCCCGTTGAGCTTTCGCGCGACGACGTCGAGTTGCTGCTGGGTCACGTTGCTGAGATCGTAACCCTTCGGAAAGTACTGCCGCAGCAGCCCGTTCGTATTCTCATTTGAACCGCGCTGCCACGGACTGCGCGGATCGCAGAAGTACACTTGGACATCGGTCGCGATGGTGAACTGGGCATGCTGCGCCATCTCCTTGCCGCGGTCCCAGGTCAGCGACTGCCGCAACGCTTTCGGCAATTGCTGCACTCGACGGGCGAGCGCGGCGACCACCGTCGCCGAATCAGCGGTCGGCACGCGGATAAGCACCACGAAGCGTGAGCGTCGCTCGACGAGGGTGGCGATCTGGGTGCCTTGCTTCCCGATGAGCAGATCCCCTTCCCAGTGTCCAGGGACCGCGCGACTGTCTGCCGACGGCGGACGCTCGGCAATCGAGATGGCGTCGACGATCTGGCCGCGCGTGGCGTACGTCGTGGAACGCGACCGGCGATAGCCGGGGCTGCGACGCAGATGCGCGACCAGGCTGCGCTTGAACGCGCCGCGCGCCTGCACGTAGAGCGCCCGATAAATCGTCTCGTGCGAGACGTGCAGTGTGGGGTCGTCGGGATACGTGTTCACCAGCCACGCCGCGATCTGCTGCGGCGCCCAGTCGAGCCCAAGCTTCTGCTCGACCACGCGCCGCAGGCGTCGTGTGACGGCCAAGCGACACCGTTTCGGCCGACGCGCCGAAGCCCAGGCCGCACGATCCGCGTCACTCGCTCGATACTGCGCGCGTCCCCCATGGCGCTCAATCTCGCGACTGATCGTCGAAGGCGCACGGGCCAACCGGCGCGCCATACTGCGCACCCTCTCGGCCGTCGCCAAGCCGCGCGAAATCTCCTCGCGCTCGTTGAGACTTAGCGCTCGCGCGGCGCGCCGCCGCGCGTGAGGCGCCAGTCCCCCTCGCGTGCGAATCTGCCACCACACCGAGGCGGGCGGGAACCCCAGCGCCTTCGCAATCTGCAGATTCGGTTCGCCGCGCTTCCATCGCTGCCACACGCTCTCGAGCTCACTCGCTGAGAACTGATGATTGACCCGCCCCATCTGCTCCTCCGGTGAAGGTGCAACGTGTTGCATTCACCGGTTGAGATCACCATCGCTCAAGAACAGCGCGTGCGCGCGAGCAAATACATGCCAGAGCAGGTTACGCCGTTTTGCGACAAGTGAAAACTGGTGGCGGAGATCGCCGGAAGATGCAGATAATGAGGAGCGCCTTCTACCGCTGGAAGAGGTTCGGCGGGGTGCGAGACCCTGAGACCGTGACTCCGGCAACTGCATGGCGAGAATCCGAAGCTCAAGGTGGGTCACCAATTGGAGTCTCGAACTGGACGAATGTGGAGGCGGTGCTGCAGCCGAGCGCGTTGCGAGTTCAGCCCGCGTGATTCAACTCCAATCGCGTGACGGAGTGAATCGGGTTGGGGAAAAGATCAAGATTTAACGAACTGGCGGACGAGTTGGCGCAAGTTTGGGACGTGAGTTTACTGCCTACAGCGACGTGAGGGGCGGGAGAGATTGGACGCCTGCCTCGGACTAGGACGCGAATGTGTGTGGCATTCCTGCCACAGGCAGCTCCTGGCAGCCAAATAGCGGCCTCCAACCGCTGGCACTCAATTCGCGGGCTTAACCATCGATGCCTATACCTGCCACGGCTTTCCAGCGGTCGCCTACCGGCCGCCACGCTGTCACTGCGCCCTCCCCACTCCAAGCGGAGCCGCGCCCCGACCGGCTCATGCGCGCCATCGCCGTGTTGCTCTTCGCATACGTCTGGCGCATCCAAGATGCCTTTCCGATCCTCGGCAAGCTCCAGCTCCCGATGATCACACTCGCCGCCGCGCTCGCCTTTTTCGCCTCGACCAAGCAGCCCGTCCGTCGAGTGAATTCGATCCGCCAGCCCACCACGAAGCTTGTCGCCGCGCTGTTCATCATCATGATGATCGGTGTGCCCTTCAGCCTCTGGCGCGGGCACAGCGCGCTCTTCGTGCTCAAGAGTTTTCTTCCGAACGCGCTCTTTCTCGTGCTCGTCGCCGCGAGCGTTCGGTCGATACGCGATGTCGAATGGTTCGCGTTCATGAATCTCTGCGGCGCGCTGGTCTTCGCGACCGTCGTGAGCCTCTTCTTCAGCGTCGGCGGCGACGGTCGGCTCGGCAATCTGATTTTCTACGACGCGAACGACTTCGCGCTCGTGATGGATTGCACCATCCCCTTCGCCGTCTACTTCCTCGGCAAGGGGCACAAGAAATCGCGGCGCGTGGTCGCAGTGGTTGCGCTCACGATGATCCTCACCTCAATCGTGAAGAGCGGATCGCGCGGTGGATTCATCGGGCTCATCGCCGTCGCGCTCTACGTGTTGCTCCGCTATCGGGCCATCCCCAGCCGCGTACGCCTCCTCGTCACTGTCGCAGGGGTCGCGCTCTTTCTCGGGTTCGCGAGCGACAAGTATTGGACCATGATGGGAACGATCCTTCACCCCACCGCGGACTATAACTACAACGGCAGCGAAGGACGCGTGGAAGTGTGGAAGCGCGGCCTGGGCTACATGCTGCACAACCCGATCGTCGGCGTTGGTGTCGCCGCCTATCCGATCGCCGAGGGCGGCTCAGACCTCGCGCAGAGCCTCGAGGCGCAGGGCAGGGGATTCAAGTGGTCGGTCGCGCACAACTCCTTTGTCGAAACCGGTGCGGAGCTCGGCTTTCCTGGTCTCGCGGTGTTCATCGCGATGCTCGTAGTCACTGGCGCAACGCTCTCGCGCATCTCGCGGCGCGGCCGATTCGCTCCATGGATCTCGCGACGGGAGATGGCGCTCGCGCAGATGCTCATTGGTTCGCTCATCGCATTCGCAGTCGCCGGTATCTTTGTCTCCGCCGAGTATTTTGCGTATCTCTACTTTCTGCTCGCGCTCGCGGTGGGGCTGATCAAGATCGTGAGAATGCACGCGAAGACGTCGTCCGCGGTTCGTCCGAAAATCAACGTGCGACTCGCACCGCGCACGCCGCCCGCGGCGGCGGAGGCCGATCTCAGTTGGGTGCGCAATTCGGTCGAATCGTCGATCAACGACGCTCCCCCCAAGCGCTGACGATCCCTTCTCGGCGCACGACATGACGCTCCGCGGCGTTCTCAAGAGCACGATCGAGCACGGGGCGCTCTGGAGCGGCCTCCCTCGCGCGATGCGCGAGCGTCATGGCGGCGAGGTACTCGTGCTCGCCTATCACAACATCGTGCCGACCGGCGAGCACGCCGCGGGCGACCTGTCGCTTCACCTTCCCCAGGCGCGCTTCGCAGCGCAGCTCGATGCGCTCGCCCGCACCCACGACATCATCCCGCTCGCGCGAGCAATCGCCGGCTACGACGGGCGTCGTCCGGCCGCCGTGATCACGTTCGACGATGCGTATCAGGGCGCGGTGACCGCCGGCATCGCCGAACTGGCGCAGCGAGGCCTGCCGGCCACGATCTTCGTTGCCACGGCGTTTCTGAACGGCGGTGACTTCTGGTGGGACGCGCTCACCGCACCGGGCGCGGGCGGACCCGCGCCGGAGCTCCGCGCGCGTGCGCTCGCCGAGCTCGCGGGTGCGGACGTGCCGATTCGCGCGATGGCCGCGCGCGAGAATCTCGCTGTGGCGACCACTCCGCCAGCCCACGCGCGCGGTGCCCTTGAGCACGACCTCTCCGCCTCCGCCGCCGTGCGAGGAATCACGCTTGCATTGCATACTCACACGCATCCGAATCTCGCGCGCCTCGCGAACGATGCGCTGCAAGCGGAGCTGGATCGTCCGCTCGCGTGGTTGCGCGAACGATTCGAGAACGTGTTGCCGATCCTCTCGTATCCCTACGGCCTCTCGTCGCCTGCGGTGGAGATCGCTGCGCAGCATGCGAGATATACTGCGGCCTTCCGAATCGAAGGCGGATGGCTCCCGCGCACAGTGACCAACGCGTTCGCGCTCCCGCGACTCGATGTGTCCTCCGGATTGTCGGACTCCGGCTTCGCGCTCCGCTGCTCCGGTGTGCACTTTCGATGAGTTCGCGGAGAGTACTCGTCACCGACGGCACGCAGCGCAGCGCGCTCGCCGTCGTGCGCTCTCTCGGACGCGCGGGACACACGGTGTTCGTGTGCGCCACCCGCGTGCCCTCGCTCGCGG
>JALYSW010000366.1 GCA_030854615.1 Gemmatimonadota bacterium | reverse complement strand
CTCGCGAAGGCACAGTGGCTTTTAGGGCGGCCGTCGCTGTACGCAATCCCGTCGGCGATTCCCGCGCTGCATCTCGGTGAGACGATCTACCATCCCGCGCACGAACCGCGCGCCATCACCGGCGTGTCGTCATCGCTGGTGCGCGCGGCGCTCGCACGCGCCGATGCCGACCTCGCCGTGCGACGCGCGCACGCGGACGAGCTCGATCAGATGGCCGCGCGCTCGAGACGTGTCCAGATGATTCGCGCCATCCCCGGGAGCTTGCCTGGCTTCCTGCGTTTTCCAGTACGCGTGGCCGACGCGCGCATGGCGCGTCCCGACCTCGGCATCGTGCGCGGCTATCCGGAGACGCTCGCGGAGCTCGCGGAGCTGCAGCCGTCGCTCATGGGCGGCGAGACACTCACCGGAGCACGCGAGCTGCGGCGCACGCTCGTCACGCTCCCCACGCACGCGTTGCTCGACGACGATGACGTTCGCGCCCTGACCAACTGGCTGGGTTGACGAATAGTGATGGGCGTGTAAGGTTGCGTCGTTCGACGCGCCAGCGTCGATCACGGCACTCGCTTCCCAGGCAAGAGCCGACGCGATAAGACGGAATCGCCCCTGGTTGGCGATCTCCCACCGCACCACCACCGAGCGGCGCGATCGTCGGGCCCATGTGCCTGCGACAAAGGCAAACCCGTCGAAAGACGGGGACGCAAAACCACCGAGGCTCCGGCGCCCAGTGTGCGCGCTAAGCCGGTCGGGTTGCCGTTGACCGGAGACTCGAACAATGCGCGCATCACGCATCGCATTCGCCGCGATCATCATCGCGGCCGCGGCCTGCACGGATTCCACCTTGCCTGCAAGCCCGGATTCCCTCGCGGCAGCTCGCATAATCAAGAACCCGAAGGCAACTACCACCGCATCGTCGGTGCCCGCGTCGCTCTACTCGGGCTACTCGATGCGGTCACCGCACTGGCAGCACATCACGACGATGATGACGGATTTCTACTTCGGCTGGACGACCTCGGAGCGTGCGTGAGCGGGCGCGCACTACGACGTCGCGATGTCCGGCACGGGATCGGCCTGGCGCGCAGGGAATCCGACCGTGACACACATCCCGTACGCGCTTCTGTGGACTACGATCATCACTTCGGGAAGTCTGCAGACCGGCTACTACGCCGACATGAAGAGCTGGTTCGCAAGCCGGCCTCAATACGCGCTCGAGAAGGCATTTCTCCATCAGGTGGGAACGGCACGCGACTCTGCGCATCGAGCTCGCGTCACGATCTGGGGATCGAAGCGATGGGCGATCAACCCGTACGATGGTGCCGCGGTGACGAGCATACGGCTTCGAAACAGCGAGGCCGCGATCTTTCTGAAGTCGAGCAGGATGTGAAGCACTGCGTGTGATTCGCGAGGGCCGGCGAGCCGCCAGCCCTCCTGCATTACGCCATCCAGCGCTCCCTCCACGCCTGATACATGAGCACCGCCCACATCTCGTTCGCTTCCTGATTTCGCCCCGCCTGAAAATCATCCCATCGCTTTCGGATGATCGGAAGGCGGAGCTCTCCGTTCTGATTCCGTTTCGCACCGAAGATCATGTCCTCGGCCCAGCCCTTCAGTGGGCCCCTCAACCAGTGTTCCACCGGCGGTGAGAATCCCATCTTCGGCCGGTCGACCAGCGCGCGCGGCATCCTGCGATAGAGCACCCGTCGCAGGATCCACTTGTTCTGACCATCGCGATACTTGAGCGCGTGCGGTAAACGCCAGCTGAATTCGACGACGCGATGGTCGATGAGTGGCACGCGCACCTCGAGACTCACCGCCATGCTCGCGCGATCCGTCTTCGCGAGGAGGTCGTCGGGGAGATACGTCGCCTGATCGGCGAGCATCATGCGATCCATCAGATCTGCCGGCTCGCTGCGTTTCATGATCGCGTCGACCTGGCCGGCGGCGCTCGAGCCGTTCACGACGACGGACTCGGGGTGCTGCCACGCAGACAGAAGCGACCGATACATCGTCGCTTCCGAATCGGCTTCCAGCAGCTTGCCGATCTTGTACATCTTGTCGCCACTACGACGCATCGGTTGTCGCAGCATTCGGCTCGCGCCGCCGATCGTCCGCTCCCACATCGCGGGGGAGATCGCGCCGATCCCCGCGGCCGCAAGCTTGCGCGCAGGGCGCGGCACGCGCTGCATCCAGTTGAGGATTCGCTCGCCATCGAGATATCGATGGTAGCCCGCGAACAGCTCGTCGCCGCCGTCTCCCGCCAGCGCGACCGTCACCTTGCGGCGCGCGAGCTCGCACACGAGAAAGGTCGGAATCTGCGAGGCGTCGGCGAATGGCTCGTCGAACATGTCCGGCAATCGGGGAATGACCTCGAGCGCATCCGCACCGGTCAGCATGAGCTCCGTATGACTCGTGCCGAGATGCTTCGCGACAGCCGCGGCGTGACGCGATTCATCGTACTGTCCCGCGTCGAACCCGATCGAGAATGTCTCGACCGGCGTAGACGATGCCTCCTGCATCATCGAGACGATCGTCGACGAGTCTATGCCGCCGGAAAGCAGCGCGCCGAGCGGAACGTCGGACTGCATCTGCAGCCGGACGGCGTCCAGGAGCAGGTGATCCAGATCGGCGATCGCCTCCTCGTCGCTCCCCGTGTACGGATCGGCCAAGCCCCTGCGCGCTGCATCCGCGGGCGACCAGTAGGGCACTGGCGCGGGAAGAGAAGCACGTGGATCGGTGATCGTGAGGATGTGCGCGGGTGGAAGCTTTACCGCATGGCGGTAGATCGTGCGGGGCGCCGGAACGTAGAGGTAGCGCAGAAAGCCGCTCAATCCTTCTAGATCGATTTCCGTATCGAACGCCGGTCCGGCGCGCAGCGCCTTGAGCTCGGAGCCGAAGCTAACGAGTCCATCCTTCGCGTAGATGAACATCGGCTTGATGCCCAGCTGGTCGCGGATGAGCGACAGAGAGCGGCGTTCGCCATCCCACACGGCGATGGCGAACATGCCGAGGAGGCGAGGTACCGCCGCGTCGATCCCCCATCTTTCGAAGGCGCCGAGGATGACTTCGGTGTCGGAGTGGCTGCGGAAGCGCATTCCGTCGCGTTCCAGCTCGGCGCGGATTTGCAGGAAGTTGTAGATCTCGCCATTGAATATCATTGTGTAGCGTCCCGACGCGGACCTCATGGGCTGATGGCCCAGCGCAGAAAGGTCGAGGATGGCCAGCCGACGAAAGCCGAGTGCGATGCCGGCGGAGGGATCGCACCACGTGCCACTGTCGTCCGGCCCGCGATGGCGAATGGGAACGATCATCCGCTGGATCGCGCGCTCCGATTCTTCGCGCGTCGCGCCGGCCGGGCGAAAGAATCCAGTTAAACCGCACATGTGACGCCGAAGTTAGGGAATGGGCAGATGGCGATCGATCCGCTGCAGGGCTGGAAATTTAGGCGAGTTCAGCGCAAGGTGGGGTACACGGCGACCGTGGTCGCGGAACCGCGCCGAGCAATAGACCCTTGGAGAACATCCGTCGTTGAGACGGTCCACCTGACTCGACGCATTGCGTCCGGAGGCAAGATGTGGATGAGAGCCGTTCAATGGCTTGCCTGTCCTGTGTGTCATGCCGCGTTGCAGTTGAAGAGCTTCGAGGAATCCCGTGTCGAAATCGCGCCTCCGCACCTGACCCTGGCGAGCGAGCTGGGACTGCTCGACGAAGATTTCAACCGGTACATAATCGCAGGTGCGCTCACCTATGAGAGTTGCCACTCGCTCTTTCCGATTCTTCACGGGCTGCCCATTCTGGTTCCGTACACGACGCCAACGCACAAGGAATTCGAAGTCGAATTCGCCGAGCGGCTCGGAGAGCTCGCAGGCCACAATTTCCCCTCGAAGGAGCCGGTTAGCGGCGAGCAGTTCGTGATGACGCCCTTCTCCAGCGAGTGGATCGACTACGACTATAATGGAGTCATCTGGGATCTGAGCTACGAGGATCACGAAAAGCGCTTTCTCGCCGAGATTGGCCCCGAGGCCGCGCATGACGGCACAAGCGGAATCTTCGTAGAGATTGGCTGTGGACTAGGCCTGACGACGTCATTCGCCGCAAAGAATCTTCAGTGCGATGCGGTGGGCGTCGATCTGAGTCTCGCCGTTCTCCGCGCGAGCCGCGAATTCAAGGGGAATCCGTTTCTTCACTTCGTGCAGGGCTCGGCCTTCTATCTTTCGCTCAAGGAGTCGCTGGCCAATCTGATGTACTCGCACGGAGTGTTGCATCATACGTATTCGACATCGGATGCCGTTCAGGCGGTCGCGAAGCATTGCAGGAGCGATGGATGGTTTTATCTATGGCTGTACGGAAGTGGATCGGAAAAAGGGAGTATTGCACGAAGAGTGGGCATTCCGTCTTGAAGAGGCAATTCGGCCGGTAATCGCGCAGCATCTCGAGTCTCTGCCGTCGCGGGCCGCACTCGCAACGATGGCCTACGCGTATCTCCTCGTGAATGCGATCCATCGTTTTCGCGAGCCGTCGGTCGAGCGATATACGTACGCGAATGCGTTGCACGCCGCGCGCGAGATCGATTCACGCCGCTGTTCGCCCACCGTCACGACTTCGACGAGCTGGCCACGTGGTTCGCAAAGCTCGGCTTCGAGGTTGTTCAGAAAGTAGATTGGCGGACGATGCCGACGTCGAACCAGGCGAACTATCGTAGAAACACCGGAGTTCGTGGGAAACGCAGCGCGGCGAATCCTCAATCGTAGCGCACGCTCCGGGGCGATCAGGACGGGCCTCCGTTGTGCGATGCAAGACATGACACTTTTCAGCAATGATTTGCCGGTCGGGCAACGTTGCCATCGAGCGCTATAGCAATTGTCTCAACTTTCCATCGTTTATGTGTGGGATTCCGAGTATCCATGGGACGTCCGCACTGAAAAGACATGTCTCGCGCTCTCACAGGCGGGTCACGACGTCCACATACTCGCGCGCAATCGCAAGCGGTCGCCGACGACGGAACGATTGCCGGAGGGCACAGTTCGGCGCATGGCACCGTGGCGATGGGCCGGTGTCCTCGACGGTCCATTGGGCTTCCCGGCGTTTTTCAATCCGCGCTGGCGATCGCTGATTGCGAGGGTGGTTCGCGCGGTTAACGCCGACGTGATCATCGTCCGCGATCTGCCGCTTGCGCCCGCGGCTATTCGCGTAGGGAAGAGATATCGCGTGCCCGTGATTCTCGATATGGCCGAGCACTATCCAGCCATGATGCGCGCGATATGGGAGACGGGGCAGCACCAGCCGCTCGATTGGCTCGTGCGCAATCCCGCGATCGTGGAGCGGGTCGAGCGCCATTCTATTGCGCACGCCGATCACGTTCTCGTCGTGGCGGACGAAATGTGTGAGCGGCTCGCAGCGATGGGCGTCGAGCGCTCTCGGATGACGCGCGTGAGTAACACGCCGATGCTCGAGAGCGCGCACCCCGTTCCAAAGTCATCGGGCGCCCGCCGGCATCCGATTCGCCTCGTCTATCTGGGCATTCTGGAAGTGGTGCGCGGAATCAACGAGCTCATCGACGCCGTTGCTTCCCTTCGCGGGAGCGAGACCCCGTGCACCCTACTTCTCATCGGAACCGGGAGGGACGAGCAGCTCTTTCGGGATCGAGCCGCGTCGCTTGGACTGACGGGGGACGATATCGAATTTGCAGGGTACGTTCCCTATGTGCGCGCAAAGGCGCGCGTGGCCGACGCGGACATTGGGATGCTGCCTCTGCACCGGAACGAGCACATGGACACCACGGAGCCAAACAAGCTATTCGACTACATGAGCCTCGGGCTGCCGGTCATCACGTCGGACACGATTCCGTCGGCGAGAATCGTCCGCGCAGAGCGCGCGGGGCTGGTATTCGAGGCGGCGAATGCAGCGGATCTCGCAAAGGTGATTGCGTCGCTTGCAATCCCGGAGCTGCGAATCGAGATGGGCAGGAATGGCCGCGCGGCCGTCGAGCGGTTCTACAATTGGAAGCACGACGCGATGGCGCTCGTGAAGACTGTCGAACAGGTCAGATCGGACTGGACGGCCCGCGGGAGCTCGCGCGGCAGGACCTAAGCCGGGACGCGTCGCGGACGCGATCTGAGGTACATACACCCTTTGGTCATCGATCATCCATGCATTTCGCAGCACTTCTCGCTTCGCTCGTTGGCTGTCTTCAGTGCGGTGCGCACGACATTGCGTCCTCGAAAGAGGCGCCGAAGCGCGAGCGCGCAGTAGCGCGCGTGGGGGCGCGCGCGGCCGCCAAACCGGACACGGATTACACGGTGACAATCACCATCCCCCCCCGGGCTGCCGCGACTCAGCTGGACACCGGATCGCACGAACCGTCGGCGATGCATTTCATCAACGACTGGGACGGGCACAATCAGGGCGCGTGGCGAACGTCAGATGGCAAGCCGATGCACCAGACGTTCGCATACGATTCGGAGCTGCGGGACACGGTCATG
>JALYSW010000364.1 GCA_030854615.1 Gemmatimonadota bacterium | reverse complement strand
CAGCTGGTAGACACGCGACGTGAGTGGCTTTGGCTTCAAACTCCATGTGCCATCGCAAGAGAGGAGGGCGAGTCCAGCGATCGATACCATCAATCGACGAGGAAGGGACATGGCCGCTCCGGAAGAAGGATAATTCCACCATTACCCAATCCTGTTCCAGCGCAAGAAGCGCCGAGAGCCCCTATACCACGATCAAATCGTGCTGGTAATCCTCGGGCGTGATGAGCACCTCGCCCGGCGCGATGAACGCGTTCACCTCCGCGCGCACGCCGATTTCCCCGCTCAGATACGCCCCCGGCTCGATCGAGAATCCCAGCCCCGGGATCAGCTCGCGCACCTCGCGCGATTCAAAGTTGTCGATGTGCGGTCCCGAGCCGTGCAGCTGTCGCGAGTCGATCGAGTGTCCCGTGCGATGTGTGAACTCCTTTGCGAATCCCCGCGCCGTCAACACGTTGCGTGCGGCATCATCCACCTCGGCCCCTCGTACCGCCTTCCCCGCGGGAATCCTGTCGCGCAAGAGCGCGATCGACGCGTCGCGCGCGTCGCGCACCGCCGTCCACACCTCGAGCATCCGCGGCGTGGGCTGGCCGAGTGATCCCATCCACGTCTGATCTGCGTAAATACCATCATTCTCACGCGCCCAGAGATCGATGAGCAGCAGATCTCCGCGCCTGATCTCGCGCGGATGCTCGGCGGAGGGCGAGTAGTGTGCGTTTGCCGCGTTTTCGTTCACCGCGACGATCGGCTCGTGCTCGAACTCGAGCTTCGCCGCCTTGAAGCGCGCGGCGATCCACTGCTGCAGCTCGTACTCGGTGATCGGCTTCTCAGTGCGGCTGCGCTTCCCCGCCTCATCGAACGCCGCCCGCGCCGTCGCCGCGACGATCTTCGCCGCGCGCTTGTGCGACGCGAGCTGCGCATCCGTCCACATCGCGTAGAACTGCGACACCAGCTCCCCCGATGAAACGATCTCGGCGCCGGCCGCGCGCACCATCTCGAGCACTCCTCCCGGCACACGATCCAGATACGGCACCGCGTCGCCCGGCGAATACTCCATCGCCACCTTCTTTCCGCTCACGAGCGAAAGCAGCGTCTGCTCGAGTATCTTCCAGCTTCCGTACTTCACTCGCTTCCATTCCTTCGGCCAGCGGTGCCACGGCCCCTGCTCGATCTCGTGCGTCACCGCCACCGGCACACCGTCGCGCGGCACCCACGCAAAGACACGCCGCGTGACCATCCCGTCGAGCGCGAGCGCCCCCGACGCGATTGGATTCGCTCCCTGAAAATCGAAGAGGAGCCAGCCGTCGAGCTTCGACTCGGCGAGCGCACGTTGCAACGCAGGGAGCGTATCCGGTGTCAGCATTCGTCAAAGCCTTCGCGTTCGAAGTTGCGTGTTACGGCAGGTTGAGCTGCCAGGAAACGCCGAAACAATCGTCGATCCAGGCGAACATGCGGCTGAAACCGTAGTCGCCGAGCTTCATGCGCGTCACGCAATCCTGGCTGAGCCCCTCCAGCACGCGCATCAGCTCTTCCTCCGTTTCGAACTCCACGAAGAGCGAGGATGACGGGGTGAAGGTGAATGCGTGCTTCACACTGCTGTCGCTGCAGAAGATGTCCTGTCCGCCAATCGAGAAGCGCGCGCGCAGGATCGGTCCGTCGGTGGCGTCCGTGCCGGGGTGGCGAACGAGCTCGAGGATCCTCCCGTCGGCGAAGAGGGAGACGTAGAGCGTCATCGCCTCCTCGGCGCGCCCCTCGAACATGAGAAAGGGGGTGACCGTGGTGATCATCGGAGCTCCCGCGGGCTCAATGGCTGATCGACCGCCATTCGGCGCGCCACTCGCACATCCCCTCACCCTTCCCGGAGCAGCGCACGTGATTCACCGCGCCGCCGCTCGCGCCGAGGAGCCGAAGCAGCTCCTGGAGCACGGCCTCGTAGTAGGTGCATCCGGCGCCGCGCGGCGAGCTGTCGAGCGTTGCCGAGCGGTCGACCTCGAGCGTGAGGAAGGAGCCGCTCCGACGGATCTTGCCGTTCAGAAAGCGCGCCGCGATTCGCTCGACGTGGCGCAGCGCGATCGGCCGGGAGAGAATCGCGGGGAGGATGGTGATCATCCGGCGCGTCGGCGAGGGGATGCTCAGATAGGTCTGCATGGCCAGGTAGCGCCCGGCGGCCCTGAAAACGGCCTCCGCATCCGGACGGCGTCCTATGAGGCGCGCCAAGCCGACGGCTTCCTCGAAGACGGGGCGCTCCTTACGGCGCGCCGCGTCGGTGTAGCGCTTGATCTGCGCGTACACCGTATCACTCAGGCCAAGGCGTTTGTTGCGGAGCTCGGGAACGAACTCCGCATCCAGATCGCCATCGGGGCTATCGACGTTGCGTACCGCCTCGAGAAAGCTGAGCGGGAGGAGCGCGTCGACGGTCGTGGACATGTGTTGGGAAGGGGCGACGGAGGGCTGGCAAGAAGTTAATCCCGTGACGGGATCGCTTCAAGCAGTTGCCGGGAACCAGGAGCGGTTTCCGGCGCTTTGCTTCACAGCAGCCGGAGGCACATTAGCACCCGGGATTTGCTCCGAGACTTGATCCGCGCCCTGCGCGCCTTAGCATATCCGCAAGAGCCGCCCATGACCACTTGTCCCTCAGGCGACCAGTCGCCCTGCCAGCGCACCATGGAGAAGCTCTACGAGTTTCTCGATGGCGAGCTCACCCCCGACGTGAATGAGCAGATCCGGGTGCATCTCGCCGAATGCCGGGGGTGCTTCCCGCACTTCGAATACGAGCGGGTGTTTTTGCGATTCATGGAGAAGCGCGCCGTAATCGAGCGCGCCCCGCCAACGCTGCGCCGAAAGATTCTGAAGGCGTTGATGAACGAAGAGGTCGCTCGCTCGGAGGAGTGATCGCACGAGCGACCGCGGGCGCGCTGGTAGCCGCCGCGATCGCGATAGCCGCGTGGCGCGCGGGCTCGCTCAGCCGCTCGGGCGCAGGCGCGGCGTTCCTCATCGGTACGATGGGGATCGCAGCCGGATGGGCATGGGGCGCACTTCTCGTTATCTACTTCGTGTCGTCCTCACTGCTCAGCCGCGTGGGCGCACGGGTGAAATCCCAGCGCAGCGGCAGCATCGTCGAGAAAACGGGAGCACGAGACGCGACGCAGGTCCTCGCGAACGGTGTTGTCTTCGCGATCGCGGCCGCGCTCCAGCTCATTGAACCCTCCGTACTGTGGCTCGCAGCGGGCGCGGGCGCGCTGGCCGCCTCCGCATCGGACACCTGGGGCACGGAGATCGGGATGCTCTCGAAGTCTCCGCCGCGCATGATCACGACGTGGCGTGTCGTGCCGACCGGCACATCGGGCGGCGTGAGCGCACTCGGACTCGCGGCGATCGTGTCCGGCACGCTGTTTATCGCGCTCGCGGCGTGGTTGGTGCAAGGTGCATCGCCCGGGAACGTGCGCGTTGCGCTCGCTGTATCACTCGGCGGGTTATGCGGCGCACTTGTAGATTCGATCGGCGGAGCGCTCTGGCAATCACGCCGGTTTTGTGCGCACTGTGGCAGCGCGACGGAGCGTCTGGTGCACGACTGTGGATCGCCGACCGAGCGCGCGGGGGGACTGGGATGGCTGAACAACGACGGCGTCAACGCCGCGTGCACATTGGTCGGAGCACTCGTCGCCCTTGGCGCAACAGTCGCGCTCGAGCTGCCGCGGTAGCGGGAGCATCGTGACGACACGCCCGAAGGTTCTGCTCGTGAGCGCCAATCGCGAGCGCCAGCCGATGCCCGTCGTGCCGAACGGCGTCGCCTGCGTCGCCTCGGCGCTCGATCATGCGGGACACGACGTGCGCGTGCTCGACCTCTGTTTCGCGCGCGATCCGCACCGCGTCGCGCGCGAGACCGCGAGGGAATTCCGCCCCGATGTCATCGGTCTCTCGGTGCGCAACATCGACAACAGCGATCTCATCGCGCTCGAGCACTATACGCCGGCCGCGGCCTCGTTGCTCGCGACCCTTCGCGCGAGCGCGCCAGGTGCGCAGGTGATCGCGGGCGGCGCGGCATTCGGCGTGGCGCCTGAGGCGCTCTCCGATGAGCTCGGGGTCGAGCACGCGGTGGCAGGGGACGGGG
>JALYSW010000352.1 GCA_030854615.1 Gemmatimonadota bacterium | reverse complement strand
AGCACGTGCAGTTCACGCATCGCGTGCTCGCCTTCCTGCTCTTTTTTCACGTGCTCGGACTCATGATAGGATTCGCGAAGCGCCGTGAGGCGCCCGTGGTCGTGCGCACGGTGCGCATCGCTTTCGCCCTCATCTTGGTGCAGCTCGTGATCGCCGCCGGGATGGTCGAGATGCACCTGCCCCCCGTCATGCGCTCGCTGCACGAGGCCGACGGCATCGCGATCTGGCTGACGCTCTTCACGCTCGCCTGGCTCGCGCGCTTCCCGAACGGCAGCGGTACACGGGAGCGCGGCGGATCACCCTCACGCCCGCCGCTCACCGCGGCCGAGGCGGCATCGTGACGACGGCAGTGTCGTCGGAGAACACCCACTCGTTCGCGCGCGACCTCGTGATGCTGACGAAGCCGAGGATCATCTCGCTGCTCCTCGTCACGACCATCGCCCCGATGTACATCGCAGCGAGCCCGAGCATCACACTCGTGCTGTGGGTGGTGCTCGGCGGCTATCTCATGGCCGGCGGTGCGAACGCGGTGAACATGTTCATCGACAGCGATATCGACGGTACCATGGCGCGCACGCGGCTGCGCCCGATCCCCAGCGGACGGATGGACCGGCGTGCGGTGCTCGCCTTCGGGATTCTCTGCGCGACGACGGCGACCGGTATCTTCGCGTACGAGGTGAATGTCCTCTCGGCGCTGCTCGCGCTCGCGGGATTCTACTTCTACGTCTTCATCTACACGCGCTGGCTCAAGCGCCGCACGCCACAGAACATCGTGATCGGCGGCGCTGCGGGCGCGTTTCCGCCCCTCGTTGGCTGGGCGGCCGCAACGGGACACGTCGACCTCGCCGCCGTCTACCTCTTTCTCATCGTGTTTTACTGGACACCGCCGCACTTCTGGGCGCTCGCACTCAACAAACAGGTCGACTACCGGCGCGCGGGGGTGCCCATGGCGCCGCTCGTGTGGGGTGAGCGCGAGACGATGTGGAACATGCTCTGGTACACGTTCATCCTCATCGCGCTCACGCTGCTTCCCGCGCTCTTCGGCGCGTTCGGGATGTTCTACGTCGTCTCCGCGGTCGCGCTCAACGCGCTGATGCTCGGCGGCGTGATCCAGGTGCTGCGCAAGCCCGTGTGGAATGCAGCGGCATGGTGGCTCTACAAGTTCTCGCTCCTCTATCTGGCGCTCCTCTTCGCGGCCATGGTGGTCGACCGCATCATCGCCCGCTGATGATCGACAGGCCCGTACCGCCCGAGATGGAGAATGGCGAGCTCGCGGTGCACATCGTGAGCGACGGCGGCGCGCACGACCACGTGCTGCTGCTGGCGCGCGATGCAGGCGGCGTGCGCGTGCGCGAATGGCATCCGGGAAATTGGTCGAAGGGTCCTGACGAGAGCGTGATCAGCGCGAGCGCGCTCGTGGCGCGCCTCGAGGGCGTGATGCGCAATCGACAGCGCGTCGAGCCCGACGTGCGGACGGTGCGCAGTTGGCTCGCCGGGACACCGCGCTGAGCGCTTCCGGCGAGCCGGAGAAGCCTCGGCGGGCGCTTCCCTCACCGACTCCACTGCGCCCGCTGTTGGCGCGGCTCAGGCCATACGTCCGCCCGCTCTCGTTCGGTGCGCTCGCGCTGCTGATCAGCTCGGGCATCGGGCTTGCCTTCCCGCTGGTCGTCCGCGAGCTGCTCGACGCGGCGTTCGTGCGTGGCGACGGATCGCTGCTCAACAAGCTCGCACTGGTGCTCGTAGCGATCTTCGCCGTGCAGGGGCTGATGAGCTTCGTGCAGGTGTGGCTGTTCACGTCGGTAGCCGAGCGGGTGATCGCGAAGCTGAGGAGCGAGCTGTTCGCGCATCTGGTGCGGCTCTCACCGGGCTTCTTCGCAGAGCAGCGCACTGGCGAGCTGACGAGCCGACTGAGCACCGACCTCACGCTGCTGCAGAGCGTGATGACGTACCAGTCGACGGAGCTGATGCGGCAACTCGTGTATCTGATCGGCGGGATCGCCATGCTGACGATCACGCATCCGCAACTGACGGTAACGACGCTCGCGGTGGTGCCGGTGGTGGTGGGCGCGGCGTTCATCTTCGGGCGCGCGATGCGCAAGGCGAGCACCGTGGTGCAGGACCGCATCGCCGAGGCGATGGGGACCGCAGATGAGGCGTTCTCGCAGATCCGCACGGTGCAGAGCTTCACTCGCGAGACGGCGGAGAGCACGCGCTACGACTTGCAACTTTCGGACGTGGTCGACGCGGCGATCCACCGCGCGCTCGTGCGTGGCGTCTTCTTCGGCGTCATCACCTTCGCCGGATTCGCGGGAGTGGCGGCGGTGCTCTGGCAGGGCGGGCGGCTCGTGCTGGCGCACCAGCTGACTGGCGGCGCGCTCGTCGAGTTCCTCTTCTATGCGTTCTTCGTCGCAGCGGCCGTCGGCGCACTCGGCCAGCTGTTCGGCGCGTATCAGG
>JALYSW010000328.1 GCA_030854615.1 Gemmatimonadota bacterium | reverse complement strand
ATGAGCTCACGCTCGAGATGGTAACGGACGAGGAGCGCGACTACATGTACCGCGAGTACGCGAGCCAGGCGCGCATGCGCATCAACGTCGGCATCCGCCGCCGGCTCGCGTCGCTGCTCGACAACGGCCGGCGGCAGATCGAGCTGATGAACGCGCTGCTCCTCACCATGCCCGGCACGCCGATCATCTACTACGGCGACGAGATCGGCATGGGCGACAACGTCTTCCTCGGTGATCGCAACGGCGTGCGCACGCCGATGCAGTGGAACGGCGGATGGAATGCCGGCTTCTCCGACGCAGACCAGCAGGCGCTCTACTTCCCGCTGATCATGGATCCGCCGTACGGTTATCAGGGGGTGAACGTCGCCGCGCAGGAGCGCACGCAGACGTCGCTGCTTCGCTGGATGCGCCGAATAGTGAAGGTGCGCACGCAGCATCGCGCCTTCGGCCGCGGGACCTTCGAGATGCTCCTCCCCGAGAATCGCTCCGTGCTCGCGTATCTGCGCTCGTACGAAGGGGAGACGATCCTCTGCGTCAACAATCTCTCGCGCTTCGTGCAGCCCGCGCGCATCAATCTGCAGCGCTTCATCGGGATGGTTCCGGTCGAGATGATCGGCAACATCCGTTTCCCGCCCATCGCCGAGAATCCGTATCTGTTTGCGCTCGGACCGCACAACTTCTACTGGTTCAAGCTCTGCCCTGCCGAAGAAGCGCCCGAGCGGCGCGGGGAGGGGAGACGCTGACGCTCACGGTGGCGGGCGCGTTGGAAAATGCGCTCGCCCCAGGCGCGCTCCGCTCCATCGACTCGGAGGCGCTCGCCGCCTTCCTGCGCGAGCGCCGCTGGTTCGGGGAGAAGACCCAGCATTCGTTCGAGGCGCGGATCGTCGATGTGATCCCCGTGTCGGGGGACGGGCAGCAGTGGGCAGTCGCGCGCGTCGAGGTCACACTCGAGGATGGGTCGGTCGCGAGCTATCAGCTCCCGCTCACCGTGCGCGAGCGCGAAATGAGCCGCGCACACGAGCCGGCGGCGGTGCTCGCGCTCGTCGAGAGTGCGGTGGTGAAGGGGCTCCTCTTCGACGCAATCGACGATCCCGCCTTTCGCTCACGCATCGCGCGCGCACTTTCCAACGGCGAGCACTTCGAGGGGGACGGCGCATCGCTTCGCTCCGAGAAGGTCTCGCAGCGAAGCCCGCGGCTGAGCGGCGCATCGCACGTGATCGGCAGCGAGCAGAGCAACAGCTCGATCATCTTCGGCGAGTCGGCGATCTTCAAGCTCTTTCGGCGTCTCGAAGGCGGCGAGAGTCCCGACGTCGAGATCGCGCGCTACCTCACCGCGCACACGACCTTCCGCCACACGCCGGAGCTCTACGCGGTGCTCGTCGTCGAACACGATGGCGAGCGCATGGTTGCGGGGATGCTCTCGCGTCTCGTCGCCGGTGCGATGGACGGCTGGGCACACGCGCTCGCCCATGCGCGCGCATACACGCATGGTGACGCCGACGTAAAGTCGGATCCGTTCGCAGCCGAAGCGAAGCAGCTCGGCGCGATCACGGCCGAGCTCCATCGCGCGCTCGCGACACCTACCAGCGATCCGGCCTTCGCGCCGAGGGATGCGACCGCCGCCGATGTCGCGCGCTGGGCGAGCGCTGCGCGCCGGTCGGTGGAGCAGGGCTTCGATCTGCTCGACCGTGTCGCGCCCAAGCTCGATGCGCGCTCGCGCCCCCTCGCGCTCGCGATCGCCGGCCGCCGAATCGAGGCCTTCGAGAAGCTCGGCGCCATCGTCGACTCGCTCGGCGGTCCCGCCGCCGCGGGGCGCCTCTCGCGCCATCACGGCGACTACCACCTCGGCCAGGTGCTCCGCACCGAGCACGATTGGATGATCATCGATTTCGAAGGGGAGCCGGCGCGGCCGCTCGCGGAGCGTCGCGCGCTCAACAGCCCCGCGCGCGATGTGTCGGGGATGCTCCGCTCGTTCGCATACGCAGCCGCGACGGCGGCGTCGCACGACGACGCCGACCGCGAGCGCGCTGCGCAATGGGAGACGATGGTTCGCACCGCATTCCTCGACGGCTACGGCGACACGAGCGCACCAGCGTTGGTTGAGCTCTTCGAGCTCGAAAAACTCTTTTATGAGCTCGCCTATGAGCTCAACAACCGCCCCACGTGGGTATGGATTCCGCTGATCGGAATCCAGACGCTGCTCGCATCGAGCGTCGGCTGACCGCGCGCGGAACGGAGATGCGGCTCACCTACGGTGCGCATCCGCTCGGCGACGCGACGCACTTCGCGGTGTGGGCTCCCAACGCGCACCAGCTCACGGTGCGTGTGCGCACGGGCGCTGCATCGGGCGAGCACATGCTCGAGCGCGATCAACGCGGCGTCTTCGCGGCGACGATCGACGGCGTACGCGCGGGCGACGATTACGCCTATCGCATCGACGGCGGCAGCGAGCGTCCCGATCCCGTCTCGCGATGGCAGCCGCACGGGGTGCATGGCGCATCGCGTGTGGTCGATCCCGCCGCATTCACGTGGACGGATAACGAGTGGAAGGGGATCGAGATGCCGGACTTCGTCATCTACGAGCTCCACACCGGAACCTTTACCCCCGATGGCACCTTCGACGCGATCATCCCGCGTCTCGCCTCGCTCCGTGATCTCGGCATCACCGCGATCGAGATCATGCCCGTCGCACAATTTGCCGGCGATCGCAACTGGGGCTACGACGGCGTGCAGCTCTTCGCGCCACAGAACAGCTACGGCGGCCCCGACGCACTCAAGCGTCTCGTCGATGCCGCGCACGCCGAGAGACTCGCTGTGGTGCTGGATGTGGTCTACAACCACGTCGGTCCCGAAGGGAACTACCTCGCCGAGTATGGCCCGTATTTCACGCACGCGTATCGCACACCGTGGGGGCCGGCCGTGAACTACGATGGCGCCGGCAGCGACGAGGTGCGCCGTTTCATCATCGAGAACGCATGCTACTGGGTGCGCGAGTTCCACATCGATGCGCTCCGCCTCGACGCGGTACACGGGATCTACGACTTCCGCGCCGTGCATCTGACCGAAGCACTCACCGAGCAGGTGCACGCGACGGCCGACGCGCTTGGCCGCCACGTCGAGATCATCGCCGAGAGCGACCTGAATGATCCGCGGCTCCTGCGCCCGGTCGGGCAGGGCGGCTACGCGATGGATGCGCAGTGGAGCGACGACTTTCATCACGCCGTGCACGTCGCGCTGACGGGCGAGCATGCGGGGTACTATCGGGGCTTCGCCGAGCACGGCGACATCGAGGCGATCGCGGATGCGCTCGCGCGCCGCTTCGTGTTTCAGGGGCAGTACGCGTCGCATCGGCGCCGGGAGCACGGTGCTCCCGCGCACGATGTCTCGGCCGACCACTTCGTGATCTTCATCCAGAATCACGATCAGGTGGGGAATCGCGCCGCGGGTGACCGCCTTGGCGCGCTCGTCTCGCCGAGCGCGCTGAAGGTTGCGGCGGCGCTGCTATTGCTTGCGCCATATGTGCCGCTGCTCTTCATGGGAGAGGAGTATGGGGAGACATCGCCATTCCTGTACTTCGTGAGCCACGACGATCCCGATCTCGTCGAGGCCGTGCGAAAGGGACGTCGCGAGGAGTTCGAGTCGTTTGACTGGGCGGGCGAGGTGCCCGATCCGCAGGCGGCGGAGACGTTCGAGCGATCGAAGCTTCACTTTGAGCTCAGCCACGAAGGTGCGCACGCGGAGCTGCGCGCGATGTATCGAGAGCTGTTGGCGATCCGGCGCGAGGAGCCCGCGTTACGCCCTGGCGCGGCGCAGATAACCGTGAGAAGCGATGCGAAGGCCCGCTGGGTCGCGATGCGGCTCGACGCGCCCGGCGCTCGATCACTCCTCGCGCTCTTCAATCTCTCCGCCGAAGAGCGCCGGATTCCGCTCGGCGACGGAGATGACGACGGTTGGCGCGCGCGATTCGCTTCCTATTCCCCGGACCGCGAGATCACCGAAATCAGCGGAGCGATGGTTGCATTACCACCACTCTCCGCTGCGCTCTACTACAAAGAGGTTCTCTAGATGCGAGTTTGGCCCGGTCAACCGTATCCACTCGGCGCCACGTGGGATGGAGAGGGAGTCAACTTCTCGATCTTCTCCGAGAACGCCACGGGAGTATCGCTCTGTCTCTTCGATGCGAACGCCGACGAGACGGAGCGCGTGTGCATTCCGATCGCCGAACGGAGCGACCAGATCTGGCACTGCTACCTTCCCGACGTGCGCCCGGGACAGCTGTACGGTTATCGCGTCGAAGGGCCGTACTCGCCCGAGGAAGGCCATCGCTTCAACCCGAATCAGCTCCTCCTCGATCCGTACGCGAAGGCGATCAGCGGCGCGATCCAATGGAGCGATTCGCTGTTCGCCTATCAGATCGGCAGTGACAAGGAAGATCTCGAGATGAACCACGCGGACAGCGCGAAGGGGATGCCGAAGTGCATCGTCATCGACAACGCGTTCACGTGGGGGAACGACGCGCCGCCGCGCATCCCGTGGAATCGCACCATCATCTACGAAGCACATGCGAAGGGGATGACGATCAGACATCCCGATGTACCCGAAGAGATTCGCGGCACCTACCTCGCGCTCTCATCGGACGCGGTCATCGATCATCTCAAGTCTCTCAACGTCACCGCGCTCGAGCTCCTCCCCGTGCATCACTTCGCGGTGGACCGCCATCTCGCGGAACGAGGGCTGACGAACTACTGGGGCTACAACACGATCGGCTTCTTCGCTCCCGATGTGCGCTACGCGGTGGGCGGGTACGGGAGCCAAGTGGTGCAGTTCAAGTCGATGGTGAAGACGCTGCACAACGCGGGCATCGAGGTCATTCTCGACGTCGTCTACAACCACACGGCCGAGGGAAACCATCTCGGGCCGACGCTCTCGCTCAAGGGGATCGACAACAAGTCGTACTACCGCCTCGAGCCCGGGAACCCGCGCTTCTATACCGACTACACGGGCACGGGGAACAGCCTCAACATGCTGCACCCGCGCACGATCCAGATGATCATGGATTCGCTGCGCTATTGGGTGACGGAGATGCACGTCGATGGATTCCGCTTCGATCTCGCGCCGGTGCTCGCGCGCGAGCTGTTCGAGGTCAACCGCCTCAGCGCCTTCTTCGACATCATCCATCAGGATCCCGTTCTCTCGCGCGTGAAGCTGATCGCCGAGCCGTGGGATCTCGGGCCCGGCGGCTATCAGGTCGGCAACTTCCCGATCGGCTGGGCCGAGTGGAACGGCAAGTATCGCGATGGCGTGCGCAAGTTCTGGCGCGGCGACGCCGGCATGGTGAACGAGCTCGCGTCGCGGCTCTCGGGCTCGAGCGACATCTATCAGTGGAGCGCGCGCGAGGCGTATGCGAGCGTGAACTTCGTCGTCGCCCACGACGGCTTCACGCTCAACGATCTCGTGACCTACGAGTCGAAGCACAACCAGGCGAATGGCGAGGAGAGCCGCGACGGCACCGACGATAACCTGAGCCGCAACTGGGGTGTCGAAGGCCCGACGGACGATCCCAAGATCGTGAAGCGGCGTGACCGCGAGATCCGCAACTTCCTCGCGACGCTCGCATTCTCGCAGGGCGTCCCGATGATCGCGCACGGCGACGAGCTCGCACGCACCCAGGACGGGAACAACAACGCCTACGCGCAGGACAACGAAATCTCGTGGATGAAGTGGGAGCTCGACGAGCGCGAGCAGGCAATCCTCGACTTCGCCAAGCGCATCTTCGCCATCCGCCGCGCGAACCCGGCGCTGCGCCGACGCTACTTCTTCCGCGGCAAACCCGTCGAGTCAGGCGCGAAGGAGATGCTCTGGCTGCGTCCCGATGGGGAGGAGATGACGGACGCCGAGTGGCACAATCCAGACAGCCACTCGCTCGGCATGCTCATCCGCGGCGAGGCGGCCGACGAGATCGATGAGCGCGGACGCTCGATCAAGGGCGACACGCTGCTGCTCATCGTCAACAATCGCGAGGGCGAAGAAAGGTGGGCGCTGCCGCATCTCGAGATCGCCGGCACATGGCTGGTCGCGGTCGACACCGATCGCCCGACGGTCATCGACGAGCCGGCGAGCGAGCTGGCGGTCGCGCCATTCTCGCTCGTCCTTCTCCGCTTTCAGCTCGAGACACCACAATGAACGAGCCCAACGAGTCCAACGAGCCCACCCGCGCACCCGCCGCGCTCGCGGGCATCGACATGGGCGAGATTGGCCGCCTCCTCGCCGGCGAGCACGACGATCCGCACCGCATCCTGGGCGCGCATCCCTACTCCGCAGGGGTGGTCGGAGTAATAGTACGCGCGATGCATCCGGATGCCGTGCGCGCCGAGGCGCTGCTGGCGAATGGAAAGCGGGTGGAGCTCGAGCGCCTTGCGGGCGGATTGTTCGGCGCGCTCATCGCCGGTGCGACGATGCCGCTGCGCTACCGGCTGCGCTTCCACTTCGCCGGCGGCGCAACATGGGAGCGCGGCGATCCCTATCGCTTTCTTCCCACCGTTGGCGCGATGGATCTGCATCTCTTCAACGAAGGGACGCATCGCGAGCTCTGGAACATGCTCGGTGCGCATCCGCGCGAGATCGACGGCGAGCGCGGCGTATCGTTCGCGGTGTGGGCGCCGAACGCGCGCAGCGCGAGCGTCATCGGGCAGCACGAGCAATGGGACGGCCGCCTGTTCCCGATGCGCCGGCTCGGATCATCCGGAGTGTTCGAGCTGTTCATTCCCGACGTCGCGTCGGGGACGATCTACAAGTATCAGCTGCGCACGCGTGAGGGCATCGCGCGCATCAAGACCGATCCGTTCGCCTTCGGCATGGAGGCGCCACCCGAGACCGCATCGTGCGTGGTCGACCTCACGCGCTACGAGTGGAGCGATACCGAGTGGATGGGTGGGCGCCCCGCGCGCGACAGCACGAAGCTTCCGATGCTCATCTACGAGCTCCACCTCGGCTCGTGGGCTCGCATGCCGGAGCAGGGCAACCGTCCGCTCACCTATCGCGAGCTCGCGCCGCGCATCGTCGAGCACTGTCAACGGCTCGGCTTTTCGCACGTCGAGCTGATGCCGGTGATGGAGCATCCCTTCACGGGGTCGTGGGGCTACCAGGTGTCCGGGTACTTCGCACCGACGCGCCGATACGGATCGCCCGACGACTTCAAGCACTTCGTCGACGTGCTGCACCAGGCGGGAATCGGCGTGATCCTCGACTGGGTGCCGGCGCACTTTCCGAAGGATGACTTCGCGCTGCGCCGCTTCGACGGCACGGCGCTCTACGAGCACGAGGATCCGCGGCTCGGCGAGCACCCCGACTGGGGGACGCTGATCTTCAACTATTCGCGCACCGAGGTGAGGAACTTCCTCATCGCGAACGCGCTCTTCTGGCTCCGCGAGTATCACTGCGACGGGCTGCGCGTCGATGCCGTCGCGTCGATGCTCTACCTCGACTACAGCCGCAAGCCCGGCGAGTGGCTGCGCAATCGCTTCGGCGGGCGCGAGAATCTCGACGCGATCGATTTCCTCCGCGCGATGAACGAGGCCGTGCGCGCGGACGCACCGGGGTGCTACACGATCGCCGAGGAGTCGACGTCGTGGCCTGGTGTCACGAAGCCGGCGCAGGAGGGCGGGCTCGGATTCACGTACAAGTGGAACATGGGATGGATGCACGACACGCTGGCGTACTTCAGTCAGGATCCGTTGTATCGCTCGTATCACCAGGATCAGCTCACCTTCGCGATGGTGTACGAGTACAGCGAGCGCTTCATCATGCCGCTGTCGCACGACGAGGTGGTGCATCTCAAGCGGTCGCTGCTCGAGAAGATGCCGGGCGACTCGTGGCGCAAGCTCGCGAATCTGCGGCTGATGCTCGCGTACATGTACACGCGCCCGGGGAAGAAGCTGCTCTTCATGGGCACCGAGATCGCATCGTACGCGGAGTGGAATCACGACGTGAGTCTCGACTGGCATCTCGCCGACGATCCGTCGCACGCAGCCTTCCTGCGCTTCGTGCAGGAGCTCGGCGCGCTGTACGAGAGTCACCCCGCGTTCTGGCGCGAGGACTTCGAGCCGCATGGTTTCGCGTGGATCGATGTCGCGGACCGGATGAACTCCGTGCTGAGCTACGTGCGTCGAGCGGGGGACACGCACGCGGTGGTCGTGCTCAACATGACGCCGGAGCCGCGCGCGAACTATCGCGTGGGTGTGCCGACAGCCGGCACCTATCGGGTGATTCTGTCTAGCGACGCCGCACGATTTGGCGGAAGTGGCTATGGAAGTGAGGGCGACGTTCCAACCGACGCCTCTCCCTTCCACGGCCATCCGCAATCACTTTCCCTCTCGCTTCCGCCGCTCGGCGCGCTGGTGCTCACGCCGCGCTAGCGAGTCGTCAGGACGCCGGAAGCAGCTCCGCCTCCAGTGCGAAACGGAGCTGCCCCGCAATGCCTCCAGCCACGCGGTCCAGCTCCTCCGCCGCGCTGCCGGACAGCACCTCGACGTGCGCGCCCTGCTGCAGCGCGGCGTGCACGCTGTCTTCAGCCTCATCCGCATCGGTGTAGAGAAATGCGGGAGAGAGGACGAGCGTATCGACCGCACTGGTGCGCAGTGCCCGCTGCGTTGCAGGCACCCCTCGCACGGCGCGGCCTTCCGCGCCGGAGAGATCGAGCATTGTTTCGAGCATCACGTTGCCGCGCGTCGACCGCAGCGCACTTCCCGCTCGCTTGGCCGCGGTTGCGATCTGTTCGTTGCTGGCGTTGATGGCCAGGCTTCCGGACACGAGCGTGCGCTCGGCGAGATGATTCGGCAGCGCGGCGGCCGCGAAGCGCGACCACGCAGGGGTGCCCCCTATGAGAATCCAGCTGTCGTCGCGCGCGAGATCCGCGAGCCTCAGTGCGAGATCGCTACACAGGCGTCGAAAGTCGGTCATGCGCCGGCCGGAGATGCGCTCCGTGTCCGTGGATGAACGCGGCGCGTTATGAGACGTTCCTCGCACTTCCAGACGAGGGTGTTTCCCCACGTCGATTGCATGCACCGATATTCGCATGTCCGAGAGTGGCTCGAGGCGGCCCCACGCGTAGCGAAAGAGTCTTGCCGACCGCGAATCCACGAGCGCCACCACCACCGGATGATGCTGCTTCAGCACGCGCAAGTACGGCGTGATCACGGGTCCCTCGCGCCACACGGCCTGCGTCGATGTCTTCGTGGGGAGCACGTTCGCAAAGTGCACCTTGTCCGCGGTGGCGAGCGCCATCCACCCCGGCGCGCCCCACGCGCCGTCCCCGGGGAGCACGGTTTCCTCGAGTCGCATCGCCGCGCGAACGAACTCGGCGTGGTCGTCACCCGACAGGGAGTCTCCCAGATTGCGCAGCGCATTCGTGAGCGTGGGGCGCCACGCCGCGCGCATGGCGGGATCCGTCACGCGTGTATCCAGATAAACGGAGAGCACTTTGGTGGTCGACAGCTCGCGTACGAGCGTCCGCACCTGAGTCATCGTCAGCATGTCGTTCCCCATGGAAGTAGAAGGCGTGTGGAGGCGAGCATCGGTCGTCCTCATGACGTGATGCCGCAGCTGATGCAGTGCGCGGTCTCCGGCATGAATTGCAGCCTGGAGTGTGGAATCGCGCTTCCGCAGCGCATGCAGTTGCCGTAGTCGCCGCTGATCATTCTCTCGAGCGCGTCGGCCACCTCGGCGTGACGCGTGCGTGCGTGCCCGTGGAGCGCGACCGACAGCCCGCCGTGTCCGGTCGGGTCTTCCGTATCGAAGCGCGTGTACGCACCCGCGCTTTCCGAGCTCTGGTTGCTGGTGGCGCGGTCGAGCCATGCGAGCTCATGCTCGAGATCGATCCGGAGCTCGCGCAATTGGGACTGTGTGAGATGCTGGTGTGCAGACATGGTCGGATTCTCCTTCGCTGAATGAGTCGCGATGTTCGATCACCGAAACGCGAACCGCCCCACCTCGCGTCGGAGCGCGGGTGGGGCGGGGAGAATCCGGCGACGATGCCGGATGCGAGGTCAGTGACCTCTATGCAGGCATTGCGCGAACTCTCCAGGCATCCCGGCGCTCCACTCCGCGTGGCGTTGGCCGCTTGCACTGTGCCGCACGAAGCGGGGCACACTGAAGCGCGCCAACGCGCGAATAGCGGGCGGCGGTAACACGTGTCTTGAGAACTCCCGAATTGGCCATGATGTGCATTATCGCCAGCTCTGCCCGGAAAGAGAAGTGCAGCTCGACGCAAGTGATGCCGTCATTTGCAATACACATCACATCGCGAATAGTTCCCTGCGCAGCGGTCGTCACGGGCGCATTTATTGCGCGACATTCTATTGTTGGGCCCACTTCGCACTTTGAACGACGCATAACCACGGAGGTTGTATGCACGACACGAAATCACGAGTCATCACTCTCTCGGTGCTCGCTCTGAGCGTCACGATGGCCGCCTGCAAGGCAAAAGACACCGGAGCCAAGACCGATACGACGGCGACCTCGGCCATGGCCGCTTCCGACACGACCCACACCAGCACCTCGGCTGGCGCTGTTGCCGCAACGCTTTCGGATGCGAACATCATGGCGCTGCATAACGAGGTCAACGCGGGTGATAGCGCGCTCGCGGCGGGGGCGCTGCCGAAGCTCACCAACGGCGACGTTCGCAGCTTCGCGAAGATGATGATGGGCGAGCATCACGGCTTGCTCGTGAAGGGATTGCAGGTGGAAAAAGCGCAGAACATCACCCCGGAAGCGCCCGCCACCGATCCGTTCAAGTCCGCAGTCGAGGCGGAACAGAGTGCGTTGAGCGCGATGGCGAAGGGCCATGCGTACGACTCGACGTACATCTCACACGAGGTCGGCATTCACCAGGCCGTTCTCGGCTGGGCGACGGCAAACATGCCGAAGAACACCGCGCTTCAGGATTACGTGAAAGCCGCCGCTCCGGTGCTTCAGAAACATCTCGACAAGGCGCTCGAGCTGCAGACCAAAGTTGGCGGCGGCAAGATGAGCTGATGATCACCACGAAGCGCGCGTACGAGCCGTCCGGATCATCGGACGGCTATCGCGTGTTGATCGATCGGTGCTCGAGAAAATCATCAACAGCCGTCTCCGTACGAAACACGCCAACAGTGCAGTCAGATAACGGGGAGATACACCGATGAAGATCCAACTCAAGCCGGTGCGCGAACAGGTCATCGTCATCACGGGTGCGACGAGCGGCATCGGACTCGCTACCGCGAAGGCAGCAGCGAAGCGCGGCGCACTGCTCGTACTGAATGCGCGGGCCGAAGCGGATCTGCAAACGGTCGCCACCGAGATCAGCGAGCTGGGTGGCCAGGTCGCGTACGCCGCCGGCGACATCGCCGACGAGGCCGTCGTGCGCCAGCTCGGCGACACCGCCATCGCGGAGTTCGGCCGCATCGACACGTGGGTGAACAACGCGGGCGTGTCGATCTACGGACTCCTCGAGGAAGTCTCGATCGATGATGCGCGCCGGCTCTTCGATACCAACTACTGGGGGATGGTGCAGGGAAGTCTCATCGCGTTGCAGCATCTCAAGACCAACGGGGGCGCACTGATCAACGTCGGCAGCGAGCTCTCCGAAACGGTGATCCCGCTGCAAGGGCACTACACCGCCAGCAAGCACGCGCTCAAGGGCTTTACCGAGACGCTGCGCATCGAGCTCGAGAAGGCGGAGGCGCCGGTGTCCGTTACGCTCGTCGAGCCATCCGCCATCGATACGCCGTATCCCGAACACGCGAAGAACTACATGGATGTCGAGCCGACGCACCAGCCACCCGTGTATGCGCCGGAGATCGTCGCCAATGCGATCCTCCACTGCGCCGCGCATCCGCATCGCACCGTGCGCATCGGCGCAGGCGCGAAGGCCTTCACTCTCATCGAGAAGATCGTGCCCGCACTCGGAGATCGCATCAAGGTCGCGACGGCCTTCGAGGGTAGCCGCACCGACGAGCCTGCACGCAACGGTGATACACTCTACGGGCCGCGCCCAGGCGATCCGCGCGTGCGTGGGAAGTACAAGGGCCATGTGATGAAGCAGAGCTGGAGCACGGCGGCCACGCTGCGTCCGATTCCCGCGATGCTCGCCGCCGCGACGATCGGCGTCGGCCTCGCATACGCGGTGCGCTCGTTGCGCAAACAGAGCTAGCGGAGGGGCCACGCAGTGGCACGCCGCTCGACGCCACTGTGACCGCGCATGCCTCAGGGTAACTTCCCCATCCATGCGCCCACTCGCCTTCGCTTCGCTCGCCGCACTCGCGGTCTCCCCCCTCGCCGCGCGGGCACAAGCCGCCGCCGTGCATCCGCGCCCGCAACAGACCATCGCGCCGCCCACACACGCCGACTCCCTCCGCGGCTCGATCACTCCCGAACGCGCGTGGTGGGACGTCACCTTCTACGATCTCCACACCCGCATCGTCCCGGCCGACAGCACCATCTCCGGCCACGTCGGCATCACCTACGCAGTGATCGCCCCCGCGCGCGAGATGCAGATCGATCTCCAGCTGCCGCTCGTCGTCGATAGCGTCACGCAGAGTAACCGCACGCTCGCCACGCGCCGCGACGGCAACGCCTTCTTCGTCACACTCCTCGACGCCCAGAAAATCGGCGACCACAATACGGTCGTCGTCTACTATCACGGTAGGCCGAAGGTCGCCCTGCGCCCGCCGTGGGACGGCGGTCTCACCTGGACCACCGATTCCCTCGGCAACCGCTGGGTTGCCACCACCAACCAGGGACTCGGCGCCGGCGTCTGGTGGCCCAACAAGGACACGCAGGCCGACGAGCCCGACTCGCAGCGCGTCGCCATCACCGTTCCCGATCCGATGATCGATGTGTCCAACGGTCGCCTGCGCAGCACCACGCACAACGCCGATGGCACCACCACCTTCGAATGGTTCGTGACGTCGCCGATCAACAACTATGATGTGGCGATCAACGCCGGAAGCTACGCGCACTACAGCGAGACGTACGCCGGCGAGGCCGGCACGCTCACGCTCGACTTCTGGCCGCTCGCCTATCACGTCGACGCCGCGAAGAGGCAGTGGGCGCAGGTACGCCCAATGCTCGCCTGCTTCGAGCACTGGTTCGGCCCATATCCATGGTACGCCGACGGCTACAAGCTCGTCGAGGCGCCCCACCTGGGCATGGAGCACCAGTCGGCCGTCGCCTATGGCAATCATTTCCATAATGGCTATCTCGGGCGCGATCTCTCGAACACGGGGCTCGGACTCGCGTGGGATTTCATCATCGTCCACGAAAGTGCGCACGAGTGGTTCGGCAACAACATCACGACGAAGGACATCGCCGACTCATGGGTGCACGAAGGCTTCGCGAACTACGCGGAGATCCTGTACGAGGAGTGTCAGTCGGGAAAGGAGGCGGGAGCGAGGTACGCGATCGGCGAGCGCGCGGGAATCCGGAACGACGTGCCAATCGTCGCCGAGTACGGGCTCAATCGCGAAGGCTCGGGCGACATGTACAACAAGGGTGGCAACATGCTCCACACCATCCGCCAGATCGTCGACGACGATGATAAATGGCGCTCGATCTTGCGCGGTCTCAACAAGACCTTCTGGCACCAGACCGTCACCGGCGCGCAGGTCGAATCGTACATCAGCGAGCACGCCGGCGTCGACCTGAGCAAGGTCTTCACGCAGTATCTGACGACGACGATGATCCCCGTACTCGAATACAGCATCGCCGGAGATAGGCTCACGTATCGCTGGACGAACGTCGTTCCGGGCTTCGACATGCCTGTGCGCGTCACGCTGAAAGGCGCGCAATACACGACGATCCACCCCACGACGTCGCCGCAAACGACGAAGCTCGCGCTGAAAGACGGCGCGAGCTTCTCGGTGGATCCGAACTTCTACGTCATCGCGCACCGTACGGACACGCCTGCGGACACAACGGTAGAGAACCAGCCCGCGCCGTAGCCCGGCGCGCGAGACGGCTATTGCTTCTCTACCGGGATGTGAACCTCGACGTCCGACCACTGCACATCGATCGTCGCCTTCGACGGTGAGTCCTTGCGCAGCGCAATCGTCAGCGTCTCGACGGGTGCCGCGGTCTTCGACGAGGGAACCGTTCCGGTACCGACGTCCTTCGCGCGCACCTTCGCATCGATCCCGACGCCCCACCGCTTCGCCTCCGAGTTGACGACGATCTGCCACTGCGTCGCCGTCGGAATCGCGTAGAGCGAGTACCATCCCGGCTCGACCTTCACCCCCGCGATCTTCGCGCGGAACGGAACGTAGATCGCCGTCGCCTCGTCGGCGCCGAGTCTCCACGGCTCCCCGTACGG
>JALYSW010000322.1 GCA_030854615.1 Gemmatimonadota bacterium | reverse complement strand
GCGTACGTCGGGCTCGTCACCTCGGTCGTCACACCTGCACCGCGGCAGATCGCCTGTACGAGCGTCGTCTTCCCCGCCCCGAGCTCGCCCGCGATCGCGACGACGAGCTTGCCGTGCAGCGATTTTCCGAAGCGCTCTCCCCATGCGATGAGCTCCTCGCGCGTCACCGCGAGATGCCCGCTCGGCGCGCCATCGGGCACGATGTGATGATGCTCATCCATCAGCGCGGCGCTCGAATGCGACTGAAGCCATCGCCGCGCCTGGATCCGATCGCGGCCGTGCTCCCGCCGCCGCGCGCCTTCACCTCGAGCAGCTGGTCGCGCAACGCCGCTGCCGACTCGAAGTCGAGATTCGCAGCAGCCTCCTTCATCTGCGACTCGAGCAGCTCGATCAACGTCGCTTGATCCATCTCGCTCGCGTACGTTGCCATCTGCTCGGCCACTTTCTTCGTCTTGTCATCCTTCTCGCCGCGCGCATCCGCCACACGCGTGATGAAGCGCACCTGGTCCGTACTCTTCACCACCGACGTCGGCGTAATGCCGTGCTCGACATTGTACGCGCGCTGAATCTCGCGGCGCCGCCTGGTCTCGTCGATGCAGCGCGCCATCGAGCCCGTGATCCGGTCCGCGTAGAAGATCGCGCGCCCCTCGATATGCCGCGCTGCGCGCCCGGTCGTCTGAATGAGCGACCGCTCGCTGCGCAGAAATCCTTCCTGATCCGCGTCCAGCACCGCGACGAGCGACACTTCGGGGAGATCGAGTCCCTCTCTCAACAGGTTGATGCCGACGAGCACATCGAAGTCGCCGAGGCGAAGTCCGCGGATGATCTCGACGCGCTCGATGGCATCGATGTCGGAGTGCATGTAGCGCACGCGCACGCCCATCTGCTGCAGATAGTCCGTGAGATCCTCGGCCATCCGCTTGGTGAGCGTCGTCACGAGCACGCGCTCGCCGCGCCGCTCCCGCAGGCGAATCTCGCCGAGGAGGTCGTCGACCTGCCCGCGCACCGGACGTACCTCGATCTCGGGATCGACGAGCCCAGTCGGCCGAATGATCTGCTCGACGACGACGCCCTCCGACAGTTGCAGCTCGAGATCGCCCGGCGTGGCCGAGACGAAGAGCGCGCGCGGCGTGAGCTTGAGAAACTCGTCGAACATCAGCGGGCGGTTATCGAGCGCGCTCGGCAGGCGGAAGCCGTAGTCGACGAGCGTGAGCTTGCGCGCGCGATCGCCGTTGAACATCCCGCCGATCTGCGGGAGCGAGACGTGCGACTCATCGACGACCACGAGGAAGTCCTCGGGGAAGAAGTCGAAGAGACACGACGGACGCTCGCCGGACTGGCGCCCGGAGAGATGGCGCGAGTAGTTCTCGATCCCTGCGCACGTGCCGACCTCGAGCATCATCTCGATGTCGAAGTTGGTACGCGACTCGAGGCGCTGCGCCTCGAGCAGCTTTCCATGCTCGCGCAGCGTCGTAAGTCGCTCGGCAAGCTCCGAGCGAATGAGCCCGATCGCGCGCTCGAGCGTCGGACGCGAGGTGACAAAGTGCTTCGCCGGATAGATCGCCGCGCGCTCGAGATCGGCGATCGTCTCGCCGGTGACGGAGTCGATCTTCGAAATCTTCTCGACCTCGTCGCCCCACATCTCGATGCGGACGCCCTGCTCCTCGTACGCGGGGAAGATCTCGACCGTGTCCCCGCGCACGCGGAAGGTGCCGCGCTCGAAGGAGACATCGTTGCGCGAGTACTGGATGCCGACGAGCGCGCGGAGGATATCGTCGCGACCGCGCACGTCGCCGCGCGAGATGCTCACCATGCGCGCGCGATACTCGACCGGATCGCCGAGTCCGTAGATCGCGGAAACCGTGGCGACGATGATGACGTCCTCGCGCTCCATGAGGCTCGACGTCGCGCGCAGGCGCAGGCGGTCGATGTCCTCGTTGATCGACGCGTCCTTCTCGATGTACGTGTCCGACGACGGGACGTACGCTTCCGGCTGATAGTAGTCGTAGTACGAGACGAAGTACTCGACCGAGTTGTGCGGGAAGAAGCTCTTCAGCTCACCGTAGAGCTGCGCGGCGAGCGTCTTGTTGTGCGAGAGAACGAGCGTCGGCTTGCCATGCGCCTTGATGACGTTGGCGACGCTCATGGTCTTCCCCGAGCCGGTGACGCCGAGGAGCGTCTGGAAGCGGTCGCCGCGCTTGAGCCCAGCGGACAGCTCGGCGATGGCGCGCGGCTGGTCGCCGGCGGGGTGAAATGGAGCCTGGAGGTCGAATTCGGCCATGGGGAAATATAACGAATTCGGGCGATGTTCGGCTCCGAATGCGGCCGAAGCTACTGGCGCTTCTCCACCCGCTCCCGTCGCTCCGCGCTCGAGATTCCCTTCACTTTGCGGATGAGCCTGGTGATTTTTTGCAGGTGGACAAGATTCTCCACTTCGAGGATCACGGACCCCGAGATGCTGCCGCCCAGCCCCGACTTGAGCTCCATGCTCTTGATGCTCGTGCCGCTCTCGGTGATTGCCGCCGCGACGTCGGCGTACAGCCCGCGCCGGTCCGACCCCTCGAGCGCGAGGCGCACCAGAAAGAGCTCTCCCTCCTGCTCCTTCCAGTCGATCTCCAGCCTGCGCTCGGGCTCTTCCGCGAGCGATAGCACGTTGGGACAGTCCGAGCGGTGGATGCTCACGCCACGGCCGCGGGTGACGTAGCCGACGACGGGATCGCCCGGCACCGGCTGGCAGCATTGCGAGTAGCGCACCATGAGCCCGTCCACGCCCTGGATGCGGACGCCACGAGCGGGGCCGCGCATGCGGCGCACGAGACGCTCGATCGTGCTCGCCTTCGCCGGGGCCTCGTTCGCCTCCTCAGGGAACATGAGCTTGAGCGCCTGGGCAATCGCAATGTCCCCCTGCCCGATCGACGAGATGAGGTGCTTCGAGTCGTTGAGACCGAGCGCTTTCGCGGTGGCGTTGAGCAGCGTGTCGTCGGGTTTCACGTGGCGTCGGCGCAGCTCGCGGTCGAGCATCTCGCGCCCAATCTTCGCCGACGTGTTCTGCTCCTCCACACGAATCCATTGGCGGATCTTGTGGCGCGCGCGTCCCGTGCGGACGTGCGAGAGCCAGTCGCGGCTCGGCTTCGCCGTGGGCGATGTCACGATCTCGACCGTGTCGGAGCTGCGCAGCTCGCGCGAGAGCGGCGCGATGCGGCCATTGACCTTGGCACCCTGACAGTGCAACCCGACCTCCGTGTGTACCGCGAAGGCAAAGTCGATCGGCGTCGCGCCCTCGGGTAGCTCGATCACGTCGCCCGTAGGCGTGAGGACGAAGATCTCTTTCTGATAGAGATCGAGCTTGAGGAACTCGAGGAACTCATCCGGATTCTTCGCGTCGAGCTGGAACTCCAGGATCTGGCGCAGCCAGCTCATGTCCTGCTCGGCCTTGTCCGCGCTCGTCCGGTTTTCCTTGTACAGCCAGTGCGCGGCGATTCCGTACTCGGCGGTCTCATGCATCTCGCGCGTGCGGATCTGCACCTCGTACAGCTGGCGCCCCGGACCGAAGACCGTGGTGTGCAGCGACTGGTAGCCGTTCGACTTCGGCTGTGCGATGTAGTCCTTGATGCGCTCCTGCAGCGGCGTCCATCCGTCGTGGATGACACCGAGCGCGTGGTAGCACTCCGGAACGGAGTTGACGAGCACGCGGACGGCCATGAGATCGTAGATCTCCTCGTACGGCTTGTCGCGCGACTTCATCTTCTTCCAGATCGACCAGAGATGTTTCGGGCGTCCGACGACTTCGACGTCTTTGATCCCGGCGCGCTTGAGCTCGCGGTCGAGCGGCTCCGAGAGCTGGTTGATCAGCTGCTCGCGCAGGTCGCGTTTCTGCGCGACGAGCTTCGCGAGCGCCTTGTACTCCGGCGGCTCAATGTACTTGAAGGAGAGATCCTCGAGCTCCCACCGCATCTGCGCCATTCCGAAGCGGTGCGCGAGCGGCGCATACAGATCCATCGTCTCCTGCGCGATGCGGCGACGCTTCTCCTCGGGGAGATAGTCGAGCGTGCGCATGTTGTGGAGGCGGTCGGCGAGCTTGATGAGGATGACGCGGACGTCCTTCGCGATCGAGAGGAGGAGCTTTCGATAGTTCTCGACCTGGCGCTCCTCGCGCGATTGAAAGGAGATGTTTCCGATCTTCGTAACGCCATCGACGATGTCGGCGATCTCCTTTCCAAACTCCGCAGCAACATCGGCGACGGTGACGGCGGTGTCCTCGACGACATCGTGAATCAGTCCGCACGCAACGGTGCTCGAGTCGAGATGCAGCTCCGCGAGGATTTTCGCGACCTCTACGCAGTGATTGAGGTAAGGCGCGCCCGACGACCGCTTCTGCCCGTAGTGCGCCTTTTCGCTGAACTTGAAGGCGCGCGCGATGAGGTCCGCGTCGAGTCGCTCGAGGCGGGCGTCACCCAGATTCAGCTCGGGGAGAATCGATTTGAGCGTCGGAGCTGTCAAAGCCATCCTGGCGTCACAGTGGGGCTACCAGTTCAACCTACAACGAAAGGCGTGCATCGGCATCCGATGAACGCCGCGAGGGGGTGGCTGGAGCCCGGGCGAAGCCTACAGGAGCCCTGCCTCCGCGAAGCTCACATACCGTCCCCGCCCGACGATCAGATGGTCGTGGACGGGGATATCGAGTAGCCGTCCCGCGGCCACGAGCTGGTCCGTCACCACCCTGTCGTCGGCCGACGGCGTGGGGTCACCGCTGGGGTGGTTGTGCACGAGAATGATCGCAGCCGCGCGCTCGGCGATTGCCTCCCGGAACACCTCCCGTGGGTGCACGAGGGAAGAATTGAGAATCCCCCGCGTCACCGCAATGTCGCGCTCGAGGCGGTGTTGCGAGTCGAGTACCGCTACGTGGAACTCCTCCACGGGCAAGTCCTGCAGCCGGGAGGCGAAGGCGGCATAGACCTCGCGGGGTGATCGCATCGGAGCGCCTTCGTCACGCCCCTCGCTCGCCATGCGGCGCCCGAGCTCGAGCGCCGCGTGGATGGTCGCAGCGCGCGCCGTGCCGACTCCGTGCATCGCGGTGAGCGAGGCGACGGGCTGCGCCGCGATCCGGCGCAACGAGCCGCCCGCGGATTCGAGAATGGCTTGCCCCAAGGCGATCGCGGATCTCCCCGTTCCACCCGTGCCGACGACGATCGCCAACAGCTCGGCAGCGCTCATCGAAGCGGCACCGTGATCGCGCAGCCGTTCGCGCGGGCGCTCCGAACGGGGGAGCTCTCGAATACTCAATGTGGCGGGTGCTGCTGTTCCGGCGGCGAGTGTCACGGTAGAAATCTCACGAAAGAAGTCGGCTCGATATGAAACGCGTACGCCCTAGATAGCCGGACGCACACGCAATGAGACATCCCTTTCGTTCGACTCGGGAGGAACCGTCGCGGTCCCGCGGGTGCTCAGCGTGTCACGACGACGAGCGCCACGTTGATTCGTTCAATCGTTCTTCGACTCGTTTGACCGTGCCGGCGCCGGAATCCGACGACTAAACCGTCGCCCCGTGGCACTTCTTGAACTTCTTGCCAGAGCCACACGGACACGGATCGTTGCGGCCGACCGCGGACCAGTCGGCGTTGCCGGCGGGCTGCTGCGCACCGTTGAGATTCGTCGTGCGCCCCGCGCCGACGACGCGCACTTCCTTCCGCGCAACCACGTCGTTTTTCGGCGATTCGTCCGGGCCGATATCGACGTTCCCCTGCGGCTCCCCCGTCGCGACGGCGCTGCCGGAGTCATCCTCGCCCGCAGGCACATCCTCGAGGATGCCGAGCGCGTTATATCGGCGCGTTGGCGCCGTCGGGCGCGGAACCGACGGCCCTCTGCGTCCGCCGCCCTGTTCTCCGGAGCCATCCGACGGGCCACCCTGCTGTTCGATCACAATCTGCGCACGCAGGAATCGCTCGGCGAAGGTGTGATACAGATCCGTCATGAGATCGACGAACATCGTGTACGCCTCGTGCTTGTACTCCACGAGCGGATCCTTCTGCCCCCACGACCGGTAGTGGATCGCGTTGCGCAACTGGTCGAGGTCGTACAGGTGGTCCTTCCACTTCTCGTCGAGGACGTGGAGCATCACGCGGGAGAGGAGCGCATCCGAATAGACATCGAGCGTCGTGAGCTTGGTCGCGAACGCCGCGTTCGCGGCCATGCGCGCGTGCTCCTTCGCCTCCGCAATAGTTCCCGGACGCTCGCCCGCGCCTACCTCGAACGCGGGAACGAAGAGCAGATAGTGCATCAACAGATCCTGACGCAGCACACTGAAATCCCAGTCGCTCTCGGAGTCGTAGCCCTCCAGTGCCTGTTCGACGCGGCGCTCGACCGCCTTCTCGACCATCTTCAGCGCTTCGCCCTTCAGCTCCTCGCCGCCATCGAGCGCGAACGCGCGAAGCGAATAGACGACCTCCCGCTGCTGGTTCATCACGTCGTCGTATTCCAGCAACCGCTTGCGTGCCTGGAAGTTCTGCAGCTCGACGCGCTTTTGCGCCTGCTCGATCGAGCGCGTGATGAGCGGGTGCGCGAGCACCTCGCCCTCCTGCGCGCCGAGGCGGTCCATCAGCTTCGCGATGCGCTCGGAGCCGAAGAGGCGCATGAGGTCATCTTCGAGCG
>JALYSW010000317.1 GCA_030854615.1 Gemmatimonadota bacterium | reverse complement strand
AATCATCCGCTGGTCTTCAACGTGTGTGTCGATCGATTCGATCGCGCCACAACTCACATGATCGAGGGAAGCGCGGCACTCGCCACTCCATTCGGCGTCGATCTCCAGACGACCGACTTTCGTCCCGAGATCTTCCTGTCGGAGGTGGAAACGGCGGCCGCCAATGAATCATGGTCCAGCGCCACTGGACGCGATGAAAATCGTCGCGAGCGATGGCTGATCAATATCTCGGCGGGAGCCGCGCTGCGTCGCTGGCCGAACGATCGGTGGATCGCTCTCGTCAAGTATCTGCGCGCTCGCCGACCCGAGGCGACCATCATCATCGTGGGGAGCTCGACCGAGTGGAGCTCGGTGTGCGACGTGGCGTACCAGGGCGACGCAGTCGCGGTGCCGACGCGGCGACTTCGCGAGGTGCTCGCGATGGTTGGGACGAGCACTCGCGTGATCACCACCGACACTTCGATCACCCACGCCGCGTCCGCGTTTTGTATTCCGACCGTGATCCTCATTCAGCGGGGGCTCACACAGTGGCTCCCGTGGCAGACGCAGCATAGCATTGCATATTGGTCCGGATCGACGATCGAGTCGCTGAGCGTAGCCACAGCGTGCGAGGCGTTGGACGAGTTGCTGCAATGCCTGCTCCCGAGCTAGCCCGGGGACATCGGATGCGAGAGGCGCTCCGACTTCCCATGACGCTCGCCGAGACTCTCGTTGCCGTCGTGGGTGAGCGATTCGATATTCGCGGTACGTATCGGCCGACGCATCACATCTGGAGCCGCGGTCTGGCGCTCTTGTGCGATCGCAATGGCGGTTTCGCCTACGTGCGCAAGCAGCGCGGCGGAGGTCGCCCACCCATCGCCTACGATCCTGCGGATTACGCTGCGGTTCGCGACGGAGATTTGGTCTGGGTGCGTGCCAGCTCCCTGGCGGACTTCGTCGAGCGGACATTGCCGACCATTCATGCGAAGTTCGCACTCATCACGGGCGACGAGGACCTGGCCATTCCATCCGGCCTCGAGAGCGCCGGCGACATTCTCGCGAGCCCAAACGTCGTATGCTGGTTCGCACAAAACGTCGATGGCACCGACACCACCGGCAAAGTCCATCCCATCCCGATCGGCGTCGACTTTCATACGATCGCGAACGGGCGCAGATGGAAGCACTGGCAGGCGACGCCCGCGCAACAGGAGGCCGAGCTCGAACGGCTGCGCGCGAGGATGCTCGGCAACGCCTCACGTCTCGTAAAAGCCCACGCCGATTTCCATTTCAATACAGGGCGTCGCATCGATCCTGAGTCGCGCGATGCGGTGTGGAAAAAGCTTGTCGATAACCCGAACGTCGACTTCCAAATGCGGAAGTTGCCGCGCTACGACCTCTGGTGCATGAAGACCCGCTATGCATTCGCGATATGCCCTCCGGGAAATGGTCTCGACTGCCATCGTACGTGGGAATCGCTCCTTCTGGGCAACATCCCGATCGTCAAGCGTTCGTCGCTCGATGGGCTCTACGACGGACTTCCGGTAGCGATCGTCGATGACTTCGGCGAGATTACGACCGAAGCCCTGCATCGGTGGCACCGCGAATACCGCAACCGCTTCGGGGCGCCGGAAGTCCAGGAGCGTCTAACCAATCGATTCTGGATCGAGCGGGTGCGGCAGCATCTCGGAGGCGCTATCGCGGCGCAGTCGGACATCCGTGTGTAATCGGCACGTCAGGTCGCGCGAATAGTATCCGCACATCCAGCCCCCGGAGATACAGATGTATCGCACGTCACTCTACATTTGCACTCGCGGCGGGGGCGCACATCTCGCTCGACTCCGCGCGCGTGCTTGCACTTCACAGGGTGAAGGATGGACACGTAGTGGCCGAAGAGCTCGCGCGTGAGCACGGCCGACTCATCTACTCGTTCGATGTGCGAGTTCCAGGCAAATCGGGAATCAGCGAAGTGAACGTGGATGCCCGCCACGGTAAAGTACTCGACGTGCATCACGAATCAGCCGCGGCCGAAGCGAAGGAGGCACACGACGACAGCGCGGCTGCGAAGAAGGCAGCAACGTCGCGCTCGAAGCCGCCCGCATGAACGACGCATGTGAATGACCGACGCTGATACGGCAAGGCACAAGATCGCCGTCCGGGCAGGAGTGCGGCTATTCGTCGTACTCGCCACAATCGGCCTGCTGCTTGTTGGCTTTGCCGCAATCGCAGATGAATTCAGCGAGCTAGGACGTCTCGCGCGGCTCGACCTTTCCGTGCTGAACTGGCTTCAGCTTCACGGAAGCGAGCGTGGTGAGCGCGTGTTCCAAATCGTGAGTTGGCTCGGCGCGCCAATTTTGGTCGTGAGCGACATCGCAGTGGCGATCGCGCTCGCGGTGCGCCGGCGCTGGCATTGGTTCACGCTCTGGGCCGTCGCGATCGTCGGCGGCGTCGTATTGGACGAAGCACTCAAGCTCGCCTTCCGACGTGTGCGTCCCGCAGTCGCATCCGAGTTTATCTCGAGCGGATCGTGGAGCTTTCCGAGCGGACATGCGATGAACGCGCTGGTGGGGTACACCATGCTTGCCTACCTTCTCTGCCAGCACCTCTCGAGCACGCGCACCCGGGTATACCTGTCGCTAGGCACCGCGATCCTCATCGCCGCCATCGGCTTCAGCCGCCTCTACCTCGGCGTGCACTATTTCAGTGATGTGATTGCCGGATATCTCGCGGGAGGCGCGTGGGTGATGGCGTGCATTGCGATCAACGAGCGGTACTACGCTCGCGCGACGGGTGATGGTGAACCGTGAGCGCCAGCGCAGTGAGCGCGGCCTTGGCGCGGATGGTGCGGTGCGACCTGCTCACTCATACATCGTCGCAGGATCGGTCGCTGCGAGCTCCGTGAGGAAGGAGGCGATGCGTGCCGCAACGGCATCGAAGAATCGCTGTCCCTTCTCCGGCGATGCCTTGGCCGGATTGCCGGTGCCGCAGGGGCGTGGCATCATATTCGACAAGTGAATGCCGCCCGTCGCTCGAGCGCAGCGCACCAGAGCGTCGATCTCGCTTCGCTCGGCCGATCCCACCACCGATGCATTCATCGGGGCTACACCACTTTCGCGAACCACTGTACCCACGATTCGAGCTCGCGTCGATCGTCCTCGTCGAACGTCGCGAGCTGCGCCGAGTCGATGTCGAGGACGGCGATGAGCGCGTGCGCGCGATCGAAGACTGGCACTACGATCTCCGATCGCGAGCGCCCGTCGCACGCGATGTGTCCCGGGAACGCATCGACATCGGGAACGATCACAGTCTCCTTCCGCGCCGCGGCCGTCCCGCACACTCCCCTTCCGACCTCGATCTCCATACAGCCGATCGTTCCCTGAAACGGGCCAACGAGAAGCGTTGTCGGCCGCACGAGGCGGTAGAATCCCGTCCATAGATGGCCGAAGCCGAGGTGAAGGACGCACGCCATCGTCGACATCAGCGCGATCTCGTCGGTGACGCCCTCGCACAGCGCATCGAACTGCACGCGCAAGGTGCGGTACGCCTCCGCCTTCGGCAAACCACGAACGTCGAGCTGTGCCTCTGCCATTTCCTCCCGGCCCCGCTGAGTGGACCACGAAGACTAATATCGGATGCTACCGCTTGGCGATCGATGCCCGCTTCGCGCTCTCCGAGCTCAACAAGTTGATTACCGCGTCGCGCGTCTTCGGATCGTTCGCGTATTTCGTGCGCGCCACAGCTACGAGACTATCGCGCATCGCCGTGATCTGCGCTGGCGTCTTCCCCCTCATCGATGCGTCGAGCTTTGCCGAGAAGTTGGTTCTGTACGTCACGACCGACGACCTGTTGTTCCGCGCCTTCGCGCGTACTCCCTCGTACTTCGTCATCCGTGTCGACAGTCCATCGAAGCGCTTCATGAAGGTCGCCTTTACCTGCTGCTTGCTCGTAGCGAATTTCGCCATCGCGGCGGGGTACGCGAGGTGGCGAGCGAGATTCGAGCTGAAAGGCGCGTACTTATTCTCTGTTGCCACGGCGGCAACCTTCGGCAGCAGCTTCTCCAGCGCATTCGCGGCTGCCTGGCTTCGGTCGCGATAGAGGACGTCCATCGCGTTCGCGATCGCCCTCGCCCGCTCCGCGTGTGCCTGCAACTGCGTGTACGCCGGCTGCGCATCCTGGAAGGCCTGGTTCGGGCCAGACGTGATCGCGTCGATCACCCTATCGATGCTCACGTTGAGATTGCCCATGATGCTGTTCGCCATCGCCTCGATCGCGGACTTGGGACTCGTCAGATCACCCGGATTAGTCAGCAGCGATGTCAGCTGGTTCAGCATGTTCTTGAAGGGCGCTTCCACCGCCGCATCGGCGATCTGGTTAGCGGACTTCATCCCGGAACCCTCGCTCTGCCGCGCCTGCGCCATGAATCTCATCACGGAGGCGGCATTCTGATCGCCAGCCGCTTTCTCCTTCGAGAGTTCCGCGGACGCGCGGTTCATCTCGTCGAGAAATGCGCGGGCGGGCGCTGCGAGCGGAACGGTGGTGGGGCCGGCCGCGGCGAGAGGTGCCGTCATCGTCGGCGTGGGCGCCGGCTTTGGCGCCGCGAGGTGAACAGGTGCCGCGTTCGGATTGATCAGTGTCCCATGCATCGGGTTCGCGGGCGGCGGCGGCGGCGCCTGTGCGACTTTCCTCGCGGCGATCGGCCTCGTCGTCGCGGGAGGCGCCGCCGGCTTCAGCGTCACGCCCGCCACTGGCACATTGCCCACCGTCTTCGCCGACAGAATCTTGAACTGCGCTTCATTGCTCGCAAGCTGCGCTCCCTGCGCCTCGCTCGCGCGCAGCGCCTCGGCGTTCTGGTTCGTCTCCGCGGTCATGTCGTTGATCGTGCCGGTGACTGCTGCCTCCGCCCCGCGCGTCGCGCTGCTCGTGGCACCCGACGCCTGATCGAGAAGATTCTGCACGAAGCTCGCGAGATCCTTGATCGAGTCGATAAACTCCTGGATCGCGCAGCTCACGCCATCCGTCGCAACCGTCGCCGCGCAATCGATGATGCTGTCGCAGCAGTCGGCGAACGCCGGCGAGGCGGCACCAAGCGTCAATAGCGTGACGAGCGTCACGATGAAGAATTTTCTGCCGGGCATGGGATCCTGGGACGAGGTCGGGAATGAGCCGCGAGACCCGCCCAGCATAGTCGTGATGCGTTTCCTGCCCGTCTTTCCGCCGTCTCCCGGATGTCCTTCGCCCACAATTCGACGTGGCTGCCCCCGTTGGAGGGCTATTTACGACATGGTGCGGGCGAGGAGCACCCGGCGCCGAAGAATTCCCGCGCTCACCAGCTTTCCCGGCTCCGCGCGCGAGTGCCCGCCTCCGTTATGTCAGTTCTCGCTCGAGATGATCGGATGTACGCTCTTCCCTCGGATGCTCTCGTTGAACGCCGGCACCTCCTGCTTGAGCAGCGCATCGACCTCGACCTTCGCCTTCATCAGCCGCGCATGCAACGACTGCGCGACCTCCTTCTGCGATGCGGTCGGCGCAAAGTCCGACTGGCCGACGGATCCCGCGAGATACATCAGCTGCTCCGTGATCTGCACGGGCCAACGCACGTTGTCCTGCCCTCGTCCGGTCACCTGCATCTGATAGAGCTTCCGCTCCACTGCGATCACCTTGTCCATGAGCGGCTCGGTGAGCGCCTTGACGTCGGCGCGCGCGCTGTCCTTCCCCGCGATGTCCAGCAGATCCGACAGCTGTCCACGCACGAGCTCGAGATCGTTCACCTGCGTGATGGCGTCGTTGATGTCCGTGACGATCGCGCGCTGCGTCTCCATCTGCGCGACGAGATCCTGCTCGGTTCCGCCCGACATCGGATCCTTGAGAATCACGAGCGGCTGTGACTCCTCGACGCCGGCGTACTTGAGCGTGATCTTGTACGTGCCCGGCGACTCGAGCACGGCGTAGCGTCCGATCCCCGGTGCCTTCTGCCCCTCATCGGTCACAGCGAACCAGTCCTCGTAGAGCGGCGCCGAGCGGATCTTCGCCTCGATCGTCTCGGTGGAACGGAGATCCCAGAACGCGCGATTGAGTCCCGCTTTCACCGGCGCCTTCATGGTGCGCACGAGCACTCCTGCCGCGTTGGCGACCGTGAACGTCGCGCTGTCCTTCTTTGCGCTGTCCACCGTCCCCGGCTTGATCCAGAAGTTGAGCGCCGCACCATTCGATGGATTCTGCCCGGCGACCTGATCATCCATCTCGGTGAAAGGGTCGGCGATGAGTCGAAAGCGGTACTGATCACGCGGCTTGAGCAGCGCCACGTTCCTCCCCGCGATCTCCGGCTTCCACTGCTCGAGCGGTGTCAGGTCGTCCATGATATAGAAGCCACGCCCGTACGTCGCGACCACAAGGTCGTGAAAGTGCGGCTGCACGACGATCCCATACACGGGCGCGTGCGGCATATCGTTCTGCAGCGGCTGCCACTGCGCGCCATCGTCGAACGACACGTACAGCGCATTCTCCGTTCCGAGGTAAAGCAGTCCCTTTCGCGCGGGATCTTCGTAGATCACATGCGCGTACGAGAGCGGCGACTTCGGAATCCCTTTCACGATCAGCGCCCAGCTCTTCCCAAAGTCCGTCGTTTTGTAGACCCATGGATCGCGGTTGTTCTCCTGATGTCCGTCGACGGTCACGTACGC
>JALYSW010000303.1 GCA_030854615.1 Gemmatimonadota bacterium | reverse complement strand
CGATCCCCCCGCGCCGTGAGCACTGCGGTGCTTTCATTCACCAATTCGGCGCTCAGGCCGATCACGTCATCATAGTAAGCGACGGAGCGCGCGAGATCGGAAACCTGCAGATGAACGGCGCCGAGCTCCGCCCGCGGGTCAAGCCTGTGGCCTGACGGTGCGATCGTGTATTCGAAGTCCGTTTCGGCCACTAGTGGGCGACCGTCATCCGTGCGCGTGAATGGGTCGGACGCTCGATCTCGTCGACCATCGCGATGGCGAAGTCGTCGTGCGACCTGAATGCATCAAGCGCCGCCGCACCCTCGAGCGCTTCGGACTCGAGTCCATTCGAGCGGCCGGAACTCTCGAGGTCGCGCGATCACATCGTGGTGACGCGTAAGCGCTTCGCGCGCGATCGCCCGCGCGATGTGGCCGCCCGCACCGAGGATCACGATCCTCACGGCGTCGGCGCACCGCGACGACTCAGCATCGCATCGATGGAGTACGCCCCCGCGCCGATCAGCACCAGCGCCAACGCCATGGCGAAGTTGCCCAGGACGTGCTCGACGCCCTTCGGCGCAAAGAAGCCGCCCTTGATGTGCACGAAGATCATCGCGCCCAGCATATCGCACGCGAGCAGCAGTGCGATCACTCTCGTGAACGCGCCGAACAGGATCGCGATGCCACCGAAGAACTCGAGCACCGAGATGAGGCGCGCCGTGATCGTCGCCATGGGGATGCCCATGCCGACGAATCCTTGCGTGACGCCGCCAATCCCGTACTGGAAAAGCTTCTGATACCCGTGGCCGATGAAGACGGCGGCGAGCACGAGACGCAAGATGAGGGCAGCGCGGTCGATGTTCTTCTCGGAGCTGGAAAAAAAGGTCATCATGGTCGTGCCGGGGCTCGAGGAAGGGCTAAGGTATCGCGAAACAACCAATTTGGGTGACGCGTGTATCCATGAAATCCGCTGATCTCCCTGCTCCTGCGCTATCGGGGACGGGGCGCTTCCGGCAGATTAAACGAGCAAGCCGGACAATACGTTCGCCAGTCGCGCGATTGTCAATCGATGCGCTCCGTACTCTTCCTGTCGAGGCACGCAGTTGAGCCTACGTTCGTCGTTCATACCTCGCTACCGCCCGCTGTGCAGAAGTCATGCGCGCACACTCGGTGCGCTGATCGTCGCGCTCGCCTTCGCCACGAGTGCGTTGACCGCGCAGGGCGGGCGACGGGGCGGTGCACCGGATCAATCTGCCCCGGCGCGGCCCACGGTTGCGCCGGTGCTCTGGGAGCCGGAGCAGATTTTCCCGCTCGCCGATTCCCGCGCGTCGACGCTCAAGCTCACTGATGAGCAGAGAACCAAGCTCGAGACGATCTACTCCCAGATGAAGGCGAAGAACGCGCCCTTGCTCGATGCGATCGACACGTTGCGTCCACCGCGCGTGCAGCTGCCCACTCCGGGAGAGGGAAGTGCGACGGCCCCGACGCCGCCCGCTCCGACAGCTGAGGAGATCGCCGCCATCGTCGCGCGCCGACACGCGCTCGGCGAGGCGCGCGCGCAGATTCGCGAGAATATTCGTCTTGCGCGTGATGAGCTGACGCAGCTGATGACGCCGGAACAGCAAACGAAGCTGGCGGCGCTCGAGTCGTCGGCGCGCAGCGACGCCGAGCGCGGCGACCGTGGCGGTACGGTGCCGGATCACAGTCTCACTGGCGGGCAGCGGTCCGGTCGCGGGCGCGGGCAGATCGGAACGCCCAATTACTAGTCATTACAACGGCCCGACAACGTCGCGCAGATCTTCGAGCCGTTTTTCACGACGAAGGGCCCGGGAAACGGAAGGGTGATCGGCTATTAGCTTTCGGGACAACCTCGAAAGGGCACGCCGTGGAGCGCCATCTCTTCGCCACCAATACCGAGTGGGAGCCGTTCATCGGCTACTCGCGCGCGCTGCGCGTCGGCGATCACGTCTTCGTTTCCGGAACGGTCGCGACGGATGAAAGCGGTGCGCTCGTTGCTCCCGGCGATCCGTACGCGCAGACGATCCAGGTGCTGGAGAATCTTCGTCGTGCGCTCGAGAGGGCAGGTGCATCGATGGCAGATGTCGTACGCACGCGGATGTTCGTGACCGACATCGGTCAGTGGAAAGAGTACGGCCGCGCACATGGTGAGTACTTCCGGGACATTCGCCCCGCGACCTCGATGATCGAGGTGAAGGGGCTGATCGATCCGTCGCTGATGATTGAAATCGAGGCGGATGCGCTCATTGCGCGCTGACCACGGTGCCTACGTCTGGGCGCACTTGACGCGAGTCCATCGATCCGTCAATCATCCGTCCGTGATCCGATCTGCTGTGTACTCACTCCGCTGTGCCCTCGTTGCGCTGCTCGCGCTGTCGATCGTATCGACGCAGCCCGCGATGATGCTCTCGCACGCGAGTGAGGCGATGCCGCCGGGTTGCGGCATGTCGATGGCGGCACATCACTCGTCGCGCGACTCGGAACGGCCGCGCCATCAGTGCCCCAGCACCGACGACCGTAGCTGCTGCAGCGACTGCCTCAGCGCGTGCATCGTCGGCGCCGGCGCTGGCAGCGCGGTGATCACCCTTGCCGCGACGTATTCGTATCCGCTAGCCGTCTCGTCCCGCTTCACAGAAGTCGTTCGCGAGCGGAAGGCGCTCGCACTACGGCTCCCCCCTCCCATCGGACCTCCGCTCTTCACTCGCAGCTGACCACTGTGGCGTGCGTCCATCGCACGCCGGCGGCCGAGATCCCCCCGCCGTTATCTCGAGTGAAGCGGAGACAATGTTTCGACAATTGCTCGTATGCGCCTGCATCGCTGCGCCCGTGTGCGCCGCGGCGCAGCAGCTTGCGGCAGGTGATACCAGTCGGCGCGACAGCAGCTCGCGCGCCGATTCTGCTCGCGCCCATGCTGCCGCGCGCCTCGCGGTCGTCACGATCACCGCAACCGCGGTGGCCCCGACCGAGTCGCGCCAGGCGATTCACGTGACACCTGCGGACATCGTCCAGACGCCCGCCACCTCTCCGTGGGAGCTGCTTCGGCAGACGGCCGGCGTCGAGGTGCACCTGCAGGGGCAGGGGCCGGGCTTCGCCTCCGATGCCTCGGTGCGTGGCTTCAGCTCCGATCACTCGACGGATCTCGCGCTCTGGATCGACGGCGTGCCGATCAACGAGCCGGTGAACGGCCACGCCGAAGGCTACAACGATTGGAGCCTCATCTTTCCGCAGGCGATTCAGGATCTGGACGTCATCAAGGGCCCGACGTCCGCGCTCTTCGGCAACTTCGCATTCTCGGGGATCGTCAACGTGCGTACGCTCGACCATCTCGACGGCACCCGCGCGTGGATCAACGGGGGCTCCGCGGGCCACATCGAGGGCACGACGCTCTCCGGATTCGGCAACGATTCGGGCGCGAGCGCGCACGGCGTCGTCGGCGCGCGGTACGTGCACGAGGGAGGATGGCGTCCGAACAGCGACTACGATCTCGGACAGGGGCACGTGCGCGTCGTGCATGACCTCACTTCGAATGCGACGCTCGACGGCGGTGTCGAGCTGTACGGTTCGCGCTGGAATTCCGCAGGTTATCTCAGTGAGGACGAGTTTCGCGCGCACGACTACGACATCATCTCGAATCCCACCGACGAAGGGCATAAGCTGCACGCGCAGGAGCGCGCGAGCCTGCGGGTGCTCGACGGGAATCGCCTCTGGCGTTCCACCGTGTACGCAACACAGGGCGACTGGAGGATTTTCCTCACTATTCCGCCAGCTGGCGGCCGTTTCGAAGGTGATGGGAGCCAGACCGAGGAGGACGACAATCGCTTCGGCTTCGGTGCGACATCGGCGCTCACCTGGCAGCTGTCGAGCGCGGAGCTCACCGTGGGCGCCGAGGGGCGCTTCGATCAGTCGCACTATCAGCACTGGTTCACGACCGATCGCGCGCGCGATTCGGCGCAGGCCCTCATCCGCGCGCATCAATTCGGAGGCGGCGTCTTTGCCCAGGCGGGGATCGATGTCACCGAGCGGTTCCGTCTCGACCTCGGTGCACGATACGACGCCGTCGACACCCGTTCGGCATCCGACGGCGAAGCGCAGCTGCAGGATTCGCACGGTGTCTTCTCGCCCAAGCTCGGCGCGCTCGTCAAGCTCACCGACGCCTTTGGTGTCTACGCGAACGTCTCGCGGGGATTCCGCGCGACGGATGGAATCATCGAGGATCCGACGGTTCCGTTCATCACTCTGTGGGCGTACGAGAGTGGTCTCAAGTGGAACGGGGGCGGCGTGAGCGCGACCGCCGCGCTCTTCCGCATGGATGTGAGCAACGAGCAGACGTTCAATCCGCTCACGAGCGGTTCGAGCAGCGGCGGCGCCAGCAGGCGTCAGGGTGTCGAGCTCTCGCTGCGCGCACCGGTCGCGCGGTCGCTCACCTTGTCGGGCGATTGGACTTTCAACGACGCGCGCTACCAGCGGATCATCACACAGCCGGAGGATGATCCTACCGCGGTCGACACACTGTCCGGCCTGCGCGTCTACAACACCGCGAAATACATCGGTACCGCGGCGCTGCAGTGGGCGCCACCGGGATCGCTCTGGTCGGTGCGCGTGAGCACGAACGCGGTTGGTCCGTACTCGCCCTTCGACGAGCCAGGTGTCGTACTGCCGGCGTACGCGCTGCTGCACGGAAGCGTCACGAGGAAAATCGGGAAGGCGGAGCTCGTGTTGGGGGTGCGCAACATTCTCGACAAGGCGTATCCCGAGCTCGTCGCGGGCGGGCTCGTGGCGCCCGGCCAACCGATCGCAGCGTTCGGTACGGTGAGCTACGACTTCTAGGGCGATCCCGGCGCGCCCATTTACATCCGGTCGACGATCTTCGCCTTGATCGACTCGTACTCGGAGTCGGTGATCAGTCCTCCAGCGAGCATCTCCTTCGCGCGCTGCAGGCGCGCGAGGGGATCATCTCCCGCGGTGCCGCCACCGGTCGCTCCGCCGAGCGCCGTACCGCCGCTGCTGCCGAGCTGGATGCCGCCCGACTTTGCACGCAGCTCGTCGAGATCGCGCACGCGACGCTTCTCGCGCCACGACTGTTCCTGCGCCTGCGCCGCGCGATAGACCTGCTCCGCCTGCTCCTTGCGTAGCCCCGGCGAGGAAATCGATCCGGCCGTCTGCTCGGTCGACGCGAGATCCTGTCGCCCGCGCGATGCGATCGTGAGATCGGCGCCGAAGATGCCGACGCGCAGATGCGCGTTGTCGATGTCCTGCCAGCGCATGTCGTTCGGCGAGTATCCGCCGAAAAGTCCCCGCTGCACCTGAATGAGACGCCCGGTGGTCGCGGCCACGAGGATGCGGCGATGCAGGAGCGCGAAGAGCCGGCGCTGTACCGCGTAGGCGACGAGCATCTCGCCGGCAACGAGGAGCGCGTTCAGGTGCTGCACCGCCTGCGCCAGCCGCGGATCGTCGTCATTCCCGGACATCGATACCTCCCTCGAAGAAATCGGTGGTGCGCTCGGCGCCGGTGTCGATGGAGCGGCCGGAGACGTTCGCCCCGCGGCTTCGCGCCGCCGCCGCAGCTCATCAATGACCTCCTGCCACGCGGATGCCGAGAGCGACCCATCCTTCTCGAGCGCACGCAGCTCCGCGTCCGTCATCGAGGAATATCTCGTGGAGCCCCCGGGGGTGGTCATCGTGTGAATCCTCGCGGAGATGAATACAGGCCGAGCGTATCGCTCAGCCTATACGATGGCGCATTCGCGATGGTTCTGACAAGAGCGATTGGGCAGCGCGGGCTTGACAGAAGTCTGCAGACTGCCGAGTATAGCAACGTAAATGTGGTCAGCCCGCAACCGTTCGGAGTATCACTCGTCATGACGTTTCTGCGACTCGCGCTCATTCAGCTTCCCATTATTCGACTCTCTTCGAGGGGCGGCGCGCTCGCACACGGCTGACGGTCTGTTAACCGACACCACGCGAACCGGCCCCTCGGAAATCCCGAGGGGCCGGTTTGCGTTTCGCCCCATCCCCATGCCCGAATGATGCAACGCATCCATCTCTACGACACGACGCTGCGCGACGGCACCCAGCGCGAAGGTCTCTCCCTGTCCGTATCGGACAAGGTGAAGATCGCCGCGCGTCTGGATGCGTTCGGCATCGATACGATCGAGGGTGGATGGCCGGGATCCAACCCAAAGGATGCGGAATTCTTCCGTCGCGTGCTGGCGCATCCGCCGCGCCACGCGCGCATCGCCGCCTTCGGGAGCACCCGCCGTGTGGGAGTCTCGTGCGCCGATGACCCGAGCCTCCAGTCGCTCGTCGCCGCCAGGACACCCGTGGTGACCATCGTCGGCAAGAGTTCGGCAAAGCACGTCACGCTCGTGCTGGAGACGACGCGGGAGGAGAATCTTCGTCTCATCGCGGACACCGTCGCCTACTTTCGCACGCTCGGCAAGGACGTGGTGTACGACGCCGAGCACTTCTTCGATGGGCTCGCGCTCGACGAGGGGTACGCGATCGAGACGCTCCAGGCGGCGCACGACGCTGGTGCCTCGGTGCTCGTGCTGTGCGATACGAACGGTGGATGCGAGCCGCGAACGATCGCGTACTCGGTGGGTCGCGTCACGCGGCGCATGGAGGCGCGACTCGGCATCCACACTCACAACGATCGCGGGCTGGCACTCGCGAACACACTTGCCGCCATCGACAACGGCTGCACACACGCACAGGGAACGGTGAACGGCTACGGCGAGCGCTGTGGCAATCTCGACCTGCTCGCGCTCATCGCAAATCTCCAAATCAAGCGCGGGATCCAGTGCGTGCCAGACGATTCCCTCGCCACGCTGGCGGAGCTTTCGAGCTACGTCGCATCCGTGGCGAATCTCGCGCCCGACGCGCACGCGCCCTTCGTCGGCTGCGCGGCCTTCGCACACAAGGGGGGCATCCACGTCGCCGCGGTCGCGAAGGACCCCACCACGTATCAGCACATGGATCCGGCGCGCGTGGGGAATCGGATGCGCGTGGTCGTGAGCGAGCTGTCCGGGCGCGCCAACGTGCGCCTGCGCGCGAGCTCGCTCGGGCTCGATGCCGCGCCGGTGGAGCGCGCTGTGCTGGAGCAGGTGAAAGCGCTCGAGCATGCGGGAGCGCAGCTCGAGGCCGCGGAGGGCACCTTCGAGATGCTCGTGCGCCGCGCGACCCCCGGCTATCGCGTCCCCTTCGAGCTGCGCGAGTATACGGTCGTCGTCGAGCGACGCGCCGGCGCGGGCTCGCGCGCACGTGCAACCGTCGAGATGCGCGTCGGCGGAACCAGCGTGCGCACATCGGCCGAGGGTGACGGGCCGGTACACGCGCTCGACTCGGCCGTGCGGCTCGCGCTCGCGCCATACATCCCGGCGGTGCTCGACACCAAGCTCGTCGACTACAAGGTGCGCATCATCGACGAGCACCTCGGCACAGCAGCGATCACGCGAGTGCTGATGGAAACGGCCTACGGCACCGAACGGTTCAGCACGATCGGCGCGGCGGCGAACATCCTCGATGCGAGCTGGGACGCGCTTCGCGATTCCCTCGAGCTCGCCGTCGCACGATCGCAGGACGCCACGACTCACAACGCGCCGCACTCGATGGACACGCGGCACTCTTCCCTGGAAACTGCCACCACATGATGCACACGACATCGCGCACGCTCTTCGCGAAGCTCTGGGACGATCACCTCATTCAGGCGGAGTCCGAATCGACTCCCGCCGTGCTCTACGTCGACCTCCATCTCGTGCACGAGGTGACGTCGCCGCAGGCGTTCTCCGTGCTGCGCGAACGAGGGCTCCGCGTGCGGCGCACCGATCGGACGCTCGCCACGATGGATCACTCGACTCCCACCACGCCGCGCGGTCGCGACGGACGCATCCCCATCGTCGACCTGCAGGCGCGCGCGCAGCTTGCGCAGCTCGAGCAGAACTGCGCCGACTTCGACGTGCCACTCTTCACGCTCGGCAGCGAGCATCAGGGGATCGTGCACGTCATCGGCCCGGAGCTCGGCTTCACGCAGCCGGGGATGACGATCGTCTGTGGCGACAGCCATACGAGCACGCACGGCGCGTTCGGCGCGCTCGCGTTCGGGATCGGAACCTCCGAGGTCGCGCACGTGCTCGCGACGCAGTGCCTGCTCCAGCGCCGGGCGCTCACGATGGAAGTGCGGGTGGACGGTGTACTCGCACCCGGCGTCACCGCGAAGGACCTGATCCTGCGCCTCATCTCCGAGATCGGCGTGGGCGGTGCGACGGGGCACGTCATCGAGTACACGGGCTCTGCCATCCGTGCGCTGTCGATGGAGGAGCGCATGACGGTGTGCAACATGTCGATCGAAGCCGGTGCGCGCGCCGGGATGATCGCGCCGGACGACACCACCTTCGAGTATCTCGCGGGGCGCCCGCACGCGCCGCGCGGCACGGACTGGGACGTCGCGCTCGCGCGCTGGCGCACCTTCGCGGCGGACGACGGCTCGACGCACGACCGCACCGTCGTCCTCGACGCGAGTACCATCAAGCCGATGATCACCTATGGCACCAACCCCGGCATGGGGATCGCCGTCGACGCGCCGGTGCCGACGCCATCGCACATCGCCGACGCCTCGGAGCGGCGCGCGCTCGAGAAGGCGCTCGCATACATGGCCCTCACTCCTGGTGAGATGCTGCTCGGGAAGGCCGTGGATGTCGTCTTCCTCGGCAGCTGCACCAACTCCCGCATCTCCGATCTCCGCCTTGCCGCAGAGGTGATGCGCGGTCAGCGCGTCGCGTCGTCGGTGCGCATGCTCGTCGTCCCCGGCTCGCAGGAGGTGAAGCGGCAGGCGGAGGCCGAGGGGCTCGACGAGATCTTCCGCAGCGCGGGCGCCGAGTGGCGCGAGGCCGGGTGCTCGATGTGCATCGCGATGAATGGCGACGAGCTCGCGCCCGGCCAGTACGCCGTCAGCACGAGCAATCGCAACTTCGAGGGGAGGCAGGGGAAAGGAGGTCGCACCTTCCTCGCGAGTCCGCTCACCGCGGCGGCGACCGCAATCGCTGGCCGGATTGCGGATGCCCGCGTCTTCGCCGATGCCCACGCGCATGCCAACGGAGGAGTCTGACCATGGAGCCCTTCGTCACGCTCCACTCCACCGGCGTCGTGCTACCGCTCGAGAATGTCGATACCGATCAGATCATCCCGGCGCGATTCCTCAAGACCATCGATCGTCTCGGCCTGGGCAACAATCTCTTCGCCGACTGGCGTTACGATGCGTCGGGCGCGCCGAAGCTCGACTTCGTGCTCAATCGCCCCGAGGCGAAGACGGCGCAACTGCTGGTCGCGGGGAAGAACTTCGGGTGCGGCTCCTCGCGCGAGCACGCGCCGTGGGCGCTGCTCGGGTACGGCTTTCGCGCGGTGGTGAGCAGCGCGTTCGCCGACATCTTCCGCAACAATGCGCTCGGCAACGGACTCCTCCCGGTTGCGCTGGACGAGCGGGTGGTCGAACAGATCGGGGCGCTAATCGCGTCTGCGCCGCAAACACGATTCACGATCGACCTCGAGACGCGCACCTTCGCGCTTCCGAGCGGCGAGCGCTTCGAATTCCCCGTCGATCCCTTCGCACGCCACTGCATGCTCGAGGGCGTCGACCAGCTCGGCTACCTCGCGAAGAAGGAGCCGGAGATCGCTGCCTACGAGCGCACGCGCGCGGGAGCGTACTGAGTGCGCGCGAAGATCGCTCTTCTCCCCGGCGATGGCATCGGTCCCGAGGTGGTTGCGCAGGGCGTACGCGTGCTGGACGCGGTAGCCGAGCGATGGGGGCACGGCTTCGACACCGCGTCCGCGCTGATCGGCGGCGCCGCGATCGATGCGACCGGGAATCCGCTCCCCGATGAAACGATCGCGCTCTGCCGCGCGAGCGACGCCGTTCTCCTGGGCGCCGTGGGCGGCCCCGCATGGGACGACCCGCGCGCGAAGGTTCGGCCGGAGCAGGGGCTGCTCGGTATTCGGAAGGTGCTCGGTCTTTTCGCGAACGTGCGCCCTGTGACGATTCATCCGAAGCTCGCGGCATCGTCGCCACTCAAGGCGGAAAAGCTCGCCGGCGTCGACCTCGTCGTCGTGCGCGAGCTCACCGGCGGAATCTACTTCGGCGAGAAGTCGCGCTCGTCGCTCGGCGCGGACGGCGAGCGGGCGGTGGACGTCTGTTCGTACTCGACGATGGAGATCGAGCGTGTCGTACGAGTGGCCGGCACGCTCGCGCTGGCGCGACGTGGAAAGATCACGTCGGTGGACAAGGCGAACGTGCTCGAGACCTCACGGCTCTGGCGCGAGGTGGCCACGCGCGTGCTCGCCGAGGAGTTCCCGACGCTCGAGGTCGAGCATCTGCTCGTGGATGCGTGCGCGATGCATCTGTTGCAGCGTCCCGCGTCGTTCGACGTGATCGTGACGGAGAACATGTTCGGCGACATCCTCACGGACGAAGCCTCCGTGCTCGCGGGCTCGATCGGGCTCCTCCCGTCGGCCTCGCTGGGTGCGTCTATCGAGCGCGATGGCAAAGCGACCACCCCCGGACTGTACGAGCCGATCCACGGTTCCGCACCGGACATCGCAGGGAAGGGACTCGCGAATCCCATTGGCATGATCGCGAGCATCGCGATGATGCTGCGCCACTCGCTCGGGCTCGAAGAGGAAGCGCTCGCTGTCGAGAATGCCGTCATTCGCGCGCTCGATGCGGGCGCGCTGACGGCCGACATTGCACCGAAAGGCTCCGAGGCACGGAGCACGAGCGAGGTCGGGGATGCGATCATCTCGTACCTGGCCGAACGGAGAGTAGTGGCAGCTGTCTAGCTCACGCGAGTGCATCAGTTGTTGACAGCCGGCATCGGGAGTGGTATCTAGTTCGGACGGATGCGCTGCGACACAAAGCTGCGCACGAAGAAAGTATCTTGAATTCAAGAGAATCGAAGCTGTGAATCAGTCGCTCGTCGTCATTACCCTCGTCCTTATTCCCCTCCTTATCGTGGGGCTTATTGACGTGGGATCGAGGCGACGAGCATGAAACACTAAAATGCCGATCTGCCTCTCCCACCAACGCGGGAGAGGCGAAACACCAAAGCCTCTTCCGACTCGGAAGGGGCTTTTTTGTTTTTCCGCACACACGGGATGGTCATGAGAGCTGCAATGCGGTCGGACGTCATCAAGAAGGGGAACTCGCGCGCGCCGCACCGGAGCCTGCTCCGCGCGACGGGGCAGATTCGCGACGCGCGCGACTTCGACAAACCCTTCATCGCCGTCTGCAACTCGTACTGCGACATCGTGCCCGGCCATGTGCATCTGCAGGCGTTCGCGCGCGTCGTGAAGGATGCGGTCCGCCAGGCCGGCGGAATTCCGTTCGAGTTCAACACCATCGCCGTCGACGACGGCATCGCGATGGGGCACGACGGGATGCGGTACTCGCTCCCCTCGCGCGAGCTGATCGCCGACGCCGTCGAGACGATGATCGCCGCGCACTGCTTCGACGCGATGATCTGCATCCCGAACTGCGACAAGATCGTCCCCGGGATGCTGATGGGCGCCGCGCGCGCCAATCTTCCTACGGTGTTCATCTCCGGAGGTCCGATGCGCGCCGGCATGGACGCCGCGGGAAACACGGTCGATCTCATCACGGTGTTCGAAGGTGTTGGCAAGCAGGCCGCCGGTGAGATCACCGACGCGCGGTTGCAAGAGCTCGAAGAGGTCGCCTGTCCCACGTGCGGAAGCTGTAGCGGAATGTTCACCGCGAACTCGATGAACTGTCTCTGCGAGGCACTCGGCATCGCGCTCCCGGGCAACGGCACCATCCTCGCGACGAATCCCCGGCGGGAGGAGCTCGCCCGCTGCGCCGCGCGCCAGGTGATGTCGCTCCTCGCCGACAACGTGCGCTTCTCCGACATCGTGACTGCGCACGCGATCGACAACGCGATGGCGCTCGACGTCGCGATGGGCGGCTCCACGAACACCGTGCTGCACGTCCTCGCGCTCGCCCACGAGACGGGGCTCGAGTATCCGGTGTCGCGCTTCAACGAGGTGGCCGAGCGCGTGCCGCAGCTGACGAAGATCAGCCCGGCGTGGGATGGCGACCGGCAGTGGCACATCGAGGATGTCGACGCAGCAGGGGGCGTACAGGCGATCCTCGCGGAGCTGGCGCTCAAGCCTGGCACACTGCGCCTCGATGCGCGCACGGTCACCGGCCGCACGCTCGGGCAGAATCTCGAGGGAATGACGAATCGCAATCGCGACTGCATCCGTCCCGTCTCGAATCCGCATGCGGAGCGTGGCGCGCTCGCAGTGCTCTTCGGGTCGCTCGCGCCGGAGGGTTCGGTGATCAAGGTCGGCGCGGTCGACGCGCACCAGATGGTGTTCCGCGGCCCCGCGCGTGTCTTCGAATGCGAGGAAGACGCAGTGAACGCGGTGTGCTCTGGTGATCTCGAGCCCGGCTCTGTAGTCGTCGTGCGCAACGAAGGACCGCGCGGCGGCCCGGGGATGCGCGAGATGCTGCAGCTCACCTCGATGCTCAAGGGAATGCCGCTCGGCGCTGACATCGCCCTGATCACCGACGGCCGATTCTCCGGCGGCTCGCGCGGGCTGTGCATCGGCCATGTCGCACCCGAGGCCGCGGAGGGTGGCGCAATCGGCCTCGTCGAAGACGGCGACATGATTGCGATCGATCTCGGTGCGCGCACGATCGATCTCGAGGTCGACGCCGAGGAGATGGCCGTGCGTCGCGCAGGTTGGGAGCCGCCGGCGCCGAAGTACCAGCGCGGGTGGCTGTCGCGTTACACACGCATGGTGACGAACGCGAGTCACGGCGCGGTGCTCGCATGATGCGCGTCGCCAGTCAGTCGCTCGCCTCCGAGGCGCACGCGAGCGCTCCTCTGCGCGATCCCGGCGCCGACGGCTCGCGCACCGGGGCACAGCTCGTCTGCGAAGGGCTCATCCGCGAGGGCGTCGAGATCATGTTCGGCATCCCTGGCGGCGCGATCATGCCGTTCTACCACGCGATGTGGGAGTACCGCGACCGTCTGCGCCACGTGCTCTGCCGTCACGAGCAGGGCGCCGGGCACGCCGCGGAGGGCTATGCGCGCACCACCGGACGCGTCGGCGTCTGCGTCGCGACGAGCGGGCCCGGCGCCACGAATCTCGTCACGCCGATCGCCGATGCCTGGATGGACTCGACACCGATGATCGCGATCACCGGACAGGTCTCGAGTGCCGCACTGGGCACGGATGCATTTCAGGAGACGGACATCACCGGCATCACCGTGCCGATCACGAAGCACAACTATCTCGTTCAGAACGTCGAGGATATCCCGTATGTCATCAAGGAAGCGTTCTACCTCGCGCGCAGCGGCCGTCCCGGTCCCGTCCTCATCGACGTCACCAAGGATGCGCAACAGGCAAGGTCCATCCCGCGATGGGACCGACCCCTCCGCCTGCCACGCCACAAGAGTGTCGGCGAGCTCGATCGCCGAGCGGTCGAGCGCGCGACCGCGCTCCTCTGCGGAGCGAAGCGCCCGCTCATCATGGCGGGGAACGGCGTAATCCAGGCGGGAGGCGCGGCCGAGTTGCGTGTACTGGCCGAGCGCACGGGGATTCCCGTGATCACGACGCTCCACGGCAAGGGTGCGTTCCCGGAGTCGCACGAGCTCAGCCTCGGCATGAGCGGGATGCACGGCTGGGTTCACGTCAATCGCGCGATCCAGGAGTGCGACGTGCTCTTCAACGTGGGCGGACGCTTCGACGATCGCGTCACCGGGAAGGTGTCGAGCTTCGCGCCGCGCGCGCAGATCATCCACGTCGACATCGATGCGAGCGAAATCGGCAAGGTCGTGCCGACGGCGATCGGGATTTGCGGCGACGCGCGATCGACGCTCACGTGCATGCTCGAAAGCGCGCCGGCGGGGAATCACGACGAGTGGCTCGGCCGCATTCGAGCGAATCAGCGCGAGCACGAGCCGCACCAGGCGTATCGCCGGCGTCCCAACACCACTGCGCTCATGCCGCACGATGTCTTCGCGTCGCTCGACCGCGCCTTCCATAAGCGCACGGGTTATCGCGTGGTCACGGACGTGGGCCAGCACCAGATGTGGGCAGCGCAGCTCATCGAGTGGGGACGTCCGCGCACGCACATCACGAGCGGTGGTGCGGGGACGATGGGCTTCGCGATCCCGGCGGCGCTCGGCGCCGCCCTGGCGTTCCCGAACGAGACGATCTGGGTGATCGTCGGCGACGGGGGCTTCCAGATGACGAACCAGGAGATCGCGACGATGGTGCAGGAGGATGTGCGAAACGTGAAGATCGCCGTGATCAACAACGGCTACCTCGGCATGGTGCGCCAGTGGCAGGAGCTCTTCGAAGGCGCGCGCTACAGCGGGACGAAGCTCTCGGGGCCGGACATCACGCTGCTCGCGCAGGCGTACGGCGTGCGCGGGATCAAGGTCGAGCGGCCGGAGGATGCGGACGAGGCGATCGAGTCCGCGTGGGCGCACGATGGGCCGGTGGTGATCGACTTCCGGGTCGAGCGCGAGGCAAACGTCTTTCCGATCGTGCCGGCGGGGAAGAGCATCAGCGAGATGATGGTCACGGCGACGGCGAACGCATGAAGACGACAGCGGGCTTTCCGCGGAGCCACACGATCGTGGCGCTGCTGCAGGATCATCCCGGCGTGCTGCATCGTGCGGTGAGTCTCCTGCGACGCCGCGGCTTCAACATCGCGAGCCTCGCGGTGGGGCGCTCCGAGCTGGAGGGGGTGAGCCGAATGACGATCGTCGTCGAGCAGGAGGATGTCGAACAGGTGGTCAAACAGCTGAACAGACTCGTGGAGGTATTGCAAGTGGATGATGTGACGCACGACCCGACCATAGAGCGCGAGGTGATCCTCGTGAAGGTCGCGGCAGGTGGGAACATGCAGTCGATCGTATCGGTGGCGCTGGGCTACGGCGCGACGATCGCCGATGTCGGGATGGGGACGATGCTGCTCGAGCTGAGCGGATCGCCCGCGAAAGTCGAGGGCTTTCTGCAGCGGCTGTCGACATTCGGAATCCTGGAGGCGACCCGCACGGGGCGGATCGCGATGGTGCGCGGACGCGCGACGCATTCGGCGTCGGAGCTCTTGTCCGATCTCATCGTGACGACGCCCGTCGCGCAGAGTCCCGAGCAGTGGCTGTCGCAGGCAGACGGCATCAACGGCACCAACTGACATTCACGTTCGTGGAGAAGACATGACGCAGATGTATTACGACAGCGACGCCGATCTCGCACAGCTGAAGGGAAAGACGGTCGCCATCATCGGCTACGGCAGCCAGGGACACGCGCATGCGCTCAACCTGAAGGACAGCGGCGTGAGTGTGTGCATCGGGCTGTACGAGGGGTCGAAGAGCAAGGCGAAGGCGGAGGCGGCGGGGCTTCGCGTACTCAGCGTCGCCGATGCGACGAAGGAGTCGGACTTCATTTTCATCCTCACGGGCGACACGTCGCAGAAGGAGATCTACGACCGCGATATCGCGCCGCATCTCACGGCCGGGAAGACGCTGATGTTCGCGCACGGCTTCAACATCCGCTACGGCCAGATCGTGCCGCCCGCGGGCGTCGATGTCAGCATGGTCGCGCCGAAGTCACCGGGACACCGCGTGCGAGAGGTCTACCAGCACGGCGGCGGCGTACCGGCGCTCATCGCGGTACACGCGGATGCGTCGGGGCACGCGCTGGCAGACGCGCTCGCGTATGCACGTGGGATCGGATGCACGCGCGCCGGCGTGCTGCTCACCACCTTCGCGGAGGAGACGGAGACGGATCTCTTCGGTGAGCAGGCGGTGCTCTGCGGCGGTGTGTCTGCGCTCGTGAAGGCCGGCTTCGAGACGCTGGTGGAAGCCGGCTATCAGCCCGAGGTCGCGTACTTCGAGTGCATGCACGAGCTCAAGCTCATCGTCGACCTGTTCTATCAGGGTGGACTCAACTACATGCGCTTTTCAGTGAGTGATACGGCCGAGTATGGCGACTATGTGGCGGGGCCGCGGCTCGTGACGGAGCAGACGCGCGCGACGATGCGCGAGCTGCTCGAGGAAGTGCGCAACGGGAGCTTCGCCAAGAGCTGGATCGACGAGAACAGGAACGGGCGCCCCGAGTTCGCGAAGTTCCGGAAGAAGGACACGGAGCATCCGATCGAGAAGGTCGGGCGCGAGCTGCGACGGAAGATGCCGTTCGTCGAGCCGCGCGAGCGCGTTCCAGGGCAGGGCGGGGCGTGACCATGGGTGAGCCGGCCGCAGTTCGCGTCTTCGATACGACGCTGCGCGACGGCGAACAGTCGCCCGGCTGCACGATGTCGCGGGACGAGAAGCTCGCGCTCGCACGCCAGCTCGCGCGGCTGCAGGTGGACATCATCGAGGCGGGCTTCCCGGCGGCGTCGCGCGGTGACTTCGAGGCGGTCCAGGCGATTGCGGGCGAGATCGGAAGCGCGGACGGTCCGGTGATCTGCGGACTCGCGCGCGCGAATCGTGAGGATATCGATTTGTGCTGGCGGGCGATCGAGACGGCGGCGAAGGCTCGCATTCACACCTTTCTCGCGACGTCGGACATCCATCTCACCTACAAGCTGCGAATGACGCGGGCGCAGGTGCTCGACGCCGTGCGCACGATGGTCGCGTTCGCGCGCGAGCGCTGCGCCGACGTCGAGTTCTCGCCGGAGGATGCGGGGCGCAGTGATCCCGCGTTTCTGCACGAGGTGCTGATCGCGGCGATCGAGGCCGGCGCGACGACGCTCAACATTCCGGACACCGTTGGCTACGTGATGCCGGATGAGTATGGGGCGATGATCGCGGGGATCTTCGCGCACGTGCCCGGCGCGCACGGCGTCACGATCTCCACGCACTGTCACGACGACCTCGGCATGGCCGTCGCCAACTCGCTCGCGGGCGTGCGCGCGGGGGCGCGGCAGGTGGAGTGCACGATCAACGGGATAGGCGAGCGCGCGGGGAACGCGTCGCTCGAGGAGATCGTGATGGCGCTGCATACGCGAGCGCAGCACTTTGGCGCCGCGACGAAGGTGCAGACGAAGCAGCTCGCACGCACCTCGCGACTGCTCGCCGCGATCATCGGGGTACCGGTGCCGCCGAACAAGGCGATCGTCGGGGCGAATGCATTCGCGCACGAGGCGGGGATCCACCAGGACGGTGTGCTGAAGAACCCGATGACGTACGAGATCATGCGCGCGGAAACCGTCGGTCTCGATGGCAACGCGCTGGTGCTCGGGAAGCACTCCGGGCGGCACGCGCTGCGCGCGCGGCTGGAGGGGATGGGGCATCAGCTGAGCGACGACGAGTTCCGTCACATCTTCACGCGCTTCAAAGACATCGCGGACAGGAAGAAAGTCGTGGAGGAGCGCGATCTCGAGGCGCTGGTGGTCGGCGAGGTGCGCCGTCCGCCACCGCTGTTCGTGCTGCGCCACGTGCAGGTGTCGTGCGGCACGGAGCTGATCCCGACGGCGACGGTGCGGTTGGTGGGACCCGACGGCGAGGTGCGCACGGAGTCGGCGCAGGGCACCGGTCCGGTGGATGCGGTGTGCGCGGCGATCAATCGCATCGTCGGTGATCCGGGCGAGCTCGTGGAGTTCGACGTCACGGCGGTGACGGAGGGGATCAGCGCCGTCGGCGAGGTCACGATGCGAGTGCGCGAGCGACGGCCGCAGGAGTCGCTGCATTCCACCGAGGCGCCCGACGTGCACATCGCGGATGCGGAGCGCAGCGAGCGCTTTCCGGTCTACACGGGCAACGGCGTGCACGTCGACATCGTGGTGGCCGCTGCGGAGGCGTATCTCTCGGCGCTCAACCGCCTCTTCCACGCACGCGAGATGCACAAACGCCCCGCGCTGGCTCAGCGCGAGGCGTTTGTATGAGCTGGGTGCGCTGCGGGAGCAGCGCCTCAGATCACGGATCGCAGGTGATGATACCGTCGAGCGTCGTCGCAGCGGCCTGGCTGCCGAAGCCGGCGTAGCACTGCTTGGTCGTCGCGCTGTGGCTCGACGTGCCCTTCCAGCCCTTCGCATCAGCGGCCATACCCGTAATCGACACACCCTGCGACGTCGTGAAGTTCAACGCGCTCTGGTCAGTCGTGTACGTCTGGTTGCCGGAGAAGTACGCCTCTTCCGACGTCGCCATGTTGCGCAGATCCGACTTCTCGGACGCCAGATATGCCTTTTCCTTCGTGGACGCAAACTTCGGAATCGCGATCGCGGCCAGAATGCCGATGATGACGACGACGATCAAGAGCTCGATCAGGGTGAATCCCTTGTTGGTGCGCTTCATTGACTTCTCCTTTAAATTGAAAGCTTGCCAGCCGTAGGACGATCGCCTCTGTCAGTGGCAACCAGCGCGCCACGTATCCATAGTGAGCTAAAGCGTTGCGATACCGCGAGTTAGGTTCTTAATGGAATCTTCGCCGTCCAGGTCACGAT
>JALYSW010000246.1 GCA_030854615.1 Gemmatimonadota bacterium | reverse complement strand
CGCGGTGCTCTACCCCGGCCTTCCCGAACATCCGGACCACGCGATCGCGCTCGCGACGCTCGACGGCATGGGCGCGATGCTCGCGATCGTGCATCGCGATGGCGGCGACGCGATGACTGCAGTCTGTCGGCGACTGACGCTCATCACCCACGCACCGAGCCTCGGCGGCCTCGAGACGCTGGTCTCCGAGCCGCGCTTCTCATCGCACGAGCATCTCTCCGCGATCGAGCGTGCCGCGATCGGAATTCCGGATGGCTTCCTCCGCATCAGTGTCGGCATCGAAGATCCTGACGACATCATCGCCGATCTCGACCAGGCGCTGCGCGGCTGATTCTCGCGCACCGCGGCACCGCGCGCGAGCGATCGTGTATCTTCCCGTAGCCGCACCGCATGCCATCTTTCGCGAACCCCGATCGAGCGCGATTCGCCGATGATCCGATTTTCGCACGTCGTCAAGGAATACCCGCGCACCGGACTCGCCCTCAATGACGTGACCTTCCGCGTCAACAAGGGCGAGTTCGCGTTTCTCACGGGGCCGAGCGGCGCCGGCAAGTCGACGATCCTGCGGCTCGTGATCGTCGAGGAGACGCCGACCGCAGGCGAGGTGCGCGTGAGCGGAAGCCTCACGAGCGGGTTGCCGCGTGCCGAGATTCCGCGGCTTCGCCGGCGCATCGGCGTCGTCTTCCAGGACTTTCGCCTCCTCGAGGATCGCACCGCCGAGGAGAACGTCGCCTTCGCGCTCGAGGTCACCGGCGCGCCGCGCGAGGGAATTCCCGCGCGCGTGAGCCGCCTCCTCACGCAGGTCGGGCTCGCCAGCAAGGGGACGAGCTACCCGAAGGAGCTATCGGGCGGCGAGCAGCAGCGGGTCGCGATCGCCCGCGCGCTCGTGAACGATCCGGTGCTCCTCGTCGCCGATGAGCCCACCGGCAATCTCGATGATCGCGCCACGCGCGGGGTCTTTCAGCTCCTCCGCGACATCAACGCCGCCGGGACCGCGGTGCTGATGGCGACGCACAATCTCGAGCTCGTGAAGCGCGAGCCGTATCGCGTGATCGAGGTGAACCGCGGGCAGCTCGTCTTCGATTCCGCGGAAGGGACCGGCGGCGCGGCCACCGTCACGTCGTCGACGCCAACCTGATGCGACTCACCTTGCGCGAGGTCATGCTCGGCGTGCGTCGCTCGCCGCTCCTCAGCTCCCTCAGCGTCGTCACGATCGCCTTCAGCCTGTTCGCCTTCGGACTCTTCGGGCTGCTGGTGCTCAACGTCGACCGCGCGCTGCGCGGCGTGGAGGAGCACGTCGAGATCGTCGCCTTCCTCGCCGACGGAACGCTCCCGGAATCGATCAGCGCGGCGATGGGCGACATCTCGGCGTTCCCGGAAGTTGCGCGCGTCGACCAGGTGTCGCCCGAGCAGGCGCTCGCGCGCGCACGCGCGGAGCTCCCGGAGTTCCAGGATGTCTTCGACGCCAGCTTCCTTCCGGCGTCACTCGAGATCCGGCTCAAGGAAGGACACCGCGATCCCGCCACCGTGAAGGAAGTGACGCAGCGCATCCAGACGTATCCATTCGTCGACGACGTGCGCTACGGCGAGGACTGGGTGAAGAAGCTCTACGACATCCGGAACATCGCCGGAGCCGCGGGAATCGCGCTGGGACTCCTCTTTGCCGCCGTCGCCGTGATCATCATCGGCACGACGATCCGCATGACGGTGCTCGCCCGCTCGCGCGAGATCTCGATCATGCGCCTCGTCGGCGCGACGGACGGTTTCGTGCGCATGCCCTTCCTGATCGACGGCTTCCTCAAGGGACTCATCGGCGGGCTGCTCGCGCTGCTACTCACCTGGGGCGCGAACGCGCTCATCAGCCACTACCTCATCCAGACCTTCTTCTTTGACCCCGGCATCGCCTTCCTCGGCGTGCTCGGCGGCGGCATCATCGGACTGCTCGGCAGCGCACTGTCCGTCGGGAGGCATCTACGCCGCGTCTGAGTGCTCGCGTCGCCCTCGTTCTCGCGCTGCTGTGCTCCGTCGCTCCGATCGTGCGGGCACAGCAGAATGCCGATCAAAAGGGCGCCGAGCAGCGGCTGAAGGAGGAGAAGGGACGACTGGAGGCGCTCAAGAATGAACGCGAGGAGCTCCAGCGCCGCCGCACGAGTCTTCAGAACACCGTGCACGATCTGTCCGAGGAGGTCGAGACGCTCGACCGCGAGGCCGACGTCACTGCGCGCGTCATGCGCTCGCTCGACGCACAGCTCGATGCGATCTCGAGCGAGGTCGGCACCACCACATCCGACCTCGTACGCGCCCAGGACGAGATCACGGTGAAGCAGGCGACGTTGCGCCGCCGCCTCGTCGACATCGACAAGCGCGGTCCGCTCTTCTCCTTCGAGGTCCTGCTCTCCGCGCGCAGCTTCGGCGAGCTTCTCGCGCGCTACAAGTATCTGCACCTCCTCGCCGTGCGCGACCAGACGCTCGTGCATCGCGTCGAGGATCTGCGCAATCAGATCAACCATCAGCGCGCGAACCTCGTGCGCTTCCAGGAGAACATCAAGCTCAACCTCGACGAGAAGGCCGAGGAGGAGGATCGCCTCAAGACGCTGCGTCTCGAGCAGTCGCGCAGCCTCGCCACCGCGAAGCGCCGCACGCAGGACACGGACGCGCGCCTGCAGGCGATCTCCCGCGACGAGTCGAGGCTGAGCAACGTCATCTCCGCGCTGGAATCGCAACGCCTGCGCGCCGAGCGCTCGTCGCCGAGCGCGCCGCGCGCCGCGAGCACGATCAGCAAGGGAGCCGGATCGATGGACTGGCCGGTGCAAGGCCCGATTCTCTATAGCTTCGGCCGCGTCGTGAATCCCAACAATACGACGGTTCGCTGGAACGGCATCGGCATCAAGGCCGCGTCAGGCACAGCGGTGCACGCGGTCGCTGCGGGGAAGGTGCTCGTCGCCGATCAGTTCGGAACGTACGGACTCACCGTGATCGTTCAGCACCCGGGCGGCGACTATTCGGTATACGGCTCGCTCAGCAAGATCACGACGCAGAAGGACGCCGTCGTCACGAAGGGACAGGTGATCGGCTACGTCGGCACGGCAGATCCCGATCTGCCGGCGCATCTCCACTTCGAGCTTCGGCCACAGGGGCACGCGGTCGACCCGATGGACTTCCTGCGGGCGAATCCCTGATGAGTGGTCTCCTCGGTGCACACGTGTCGGCCGCGGGCGGCCTTCCCGCCGCGCCGCCCCGCGCGGGCGCGATCAACGCGACCGCGATGCAGATCTTCACCAAGCAGGGAAATCGCTGGGCCGAGCGCGAGTGCGACGATGCCGAGCGCGATGCGTTCCGCGCGGCGCTCGCGCTCACGGCGGTCGAGGTCACGATCGCGCACGATTCCTACCTGATCAACCTCGCGAGTCCCGACGACATGCTGCGCCGGAAGTCCATCGAGTCGTTCGTCTGCGAGCTGAAGCGGTGCGCATCGCTGGGGCTGACGTATCTCGTGTCGCACCCCGGCAACTTCATGGATGATCGCGAGAGCGGGATCGCGCGCAACGCGGCCTCGATCGCGGAGTCCCTTGCGCGCGCGCCTGGCGACACGGTGCTCTGCCTGGAGACGACGGCGGGCTCGGGAACCGCGCTCGGCGCGACGTTCGAGGAGCTCGCCGACATCGTCGCACGCGTCCCCGAGCCCTATCGCTCGCGGATCGGCGTCTGCGTCGACACGTGCCACATCTATTCTGCAGGCTACGATCTCGTGCGCGCATATGACGACGTGTGGGCGCGCTTCGAGCAGGCGCTCGGGTGGGACCGCTTGCGCGTGATGCATCTCAACGACTCGAAGACGCCATTCGCGTCGCATCGTGATCGTCACGCCCTGATCGGCTTCGGATCGCTCGGCGAGGAGCCCTTTCGCCGGATCATGACCCATCCGCGCCTGGCGGCGGTGGCGAAGGTGTTAGAGACCCCGAAGCTCGACAACGACATGCTGACCGACAGTTGTATGTTGCATCTGCTGAGGGGATTCGCAGCGAAGCTCTAAATCGCGGGAATCTCGCGCGGCGCTATGTAGTGCCACAGGATCGCCGCCACACCGATCCCGATGAGCGCCGCCGCAACCACATCACTCAGATAGTGCGCGTGCGCGAGCAGCCGGCTCACCGCGCATCCTGCCGCGGCGGCGTAGAACACCCATCGCGCGCGCGGGAACATCCGTGCGAGAATCGCCGCGGCACCAAACGCGACCACCGCGTGGCCGCTCGGGAATCCGAAGCCGCGCGAGCTGAAGGTGTGATCGCTCCACGCACGAAACTGGTACGCATGCCCGATGTCCGGAGGGCGCATCCGGCGCACCACGATCTTGAGCAGCTCGGAGGCGATGCCCGCCGCGGCGGGCGCCGCCGCGAGTAGCGCGCCGCGGCGCCACCACTCCCTCCCCTTCCGATCGTTCAGCGCGAGCGCGAGCGCCGCGAGCAGCCAGAATGGGAAGTAGCCGAAATTGCGCAGCATCCGTCCCCAGTCGGTCTCGTACACGCGGCCGTAGCGCACGGTGTCGGCCACCCAGCCGTCCGCCAGCATCGAGAGCGCGATGAGCACGGCCGCGATGATCGCATTTCGTACCATCGCGGGGCGCGCGCCAGGGGTCGAGGGCGTTGCCATGGGCATAACCTACGCGCAACGCTGACGCCGCAGTAGCCCCGTCATTACCTTCCCTGCATGAGTTACGATCGGCAGGACGCGCTCGACTACCACGCACGTGGACGGCCCGGCAAGATCGCCGTCGTACCCACCAAGCCACTCGACAACCAGCGCGATCTCTCGCTCGCCTATTCGCCGGGTGTCGCCGAGCCGTGTCTCGAGATCCAGCGTACCCCCGAGGACGCCTACAAGTACACCGCAAAGGGGAACCTCGTCGCCGTCGTCACCAACGGCACCGCGGTCCTCGGCCTCGGAAACATCGGCGCCCTCGCCTCCAAGCCGGTGATGGAAGGCAAGGCCAATCTCTTCAAACAGTTTGCCGACCTCGATGTCTTCGATATCGAGGTCGGTTCGGAAGTGCCCGATGACCTCATCACCTTCTGCAAGCTGCTCGAGCCGACGGTGGGCGGCATCAATCTCGAGGACATCCGCGCCCCGGACTGCTTCTACATCGAGCAGACGCTGCGCGAGGCGCTCAGGATTCCCGTCTTCCACGACGATCAGCACGGCACCGCGATCATCTCCGGTGCCGCACTGCTCAACGCGCTCGAGCTCGTGACCAAGAACATCGCCGACGTGCGCGTCGTCTTCTCCGGCGCCGGTGCCGCCGCACTCTCGACGGCCGAGCATTACGTGCGGCTCGGCGTGCCGCGCGAGAACATCACGATGTGCGACCTCAACGGGGTCGTCTACGCGGGGCGCGTCGAGGCGATGGATCCGTACAAGGCTCGCTTCGCGCGTGACACGCCGATGCGCACGGTGACCGAGGCGCTCGTGGGCGCGGATGTCTTCGTCGGACTGTCGGCGGGTGGCGCGATCAGCGGCGCCATGGTCGCGAAGATGGCCGACCGTCCGATCATCTTTGCCCTCGCGAATCCGAATCCCGAGATCACACCGGATGAAGTCCGCGCGGTGCGCTCGGACGCGATCATCGCGACCGGTCGCTCCGACTATCCGAATCAGGTCAACAATGTCCTCGGCTTCCCCTTCATCTTCCGCGGCGCGCTCGACGTGCGCGCTACGCAGATCAACGAGGAGATGAAGATGGCGGCGACGCGAGCGCTTGCTTCCCTCGCGAAGCAAGGGGTACCGGACAGCGTCGCGCGTCTCTATGGACTCTCCTCCGTGGCGTTCGGGAAGGAGTACATCATCCCCTACGCGTTCGATCCGCGCGTGCTGCTCTGGGTTGCGCCGGCCGTCGCGTGGGCGGCGGTCGCGAGCGGAGTCGCCACGCACTTCATCGACCTCGACGACTATCGCGCCTCGCTGGAGACGCGCCTCGGCCGCGCACGCGGCATCATGCGCGGGATCATGAGCCGCGCGATGCAGAGCCCGAAGCGCGTCGTCTTTCCGGAGGGCGAAGAGCCGAAGATCATCGAGGCTGCGCGCATCCTCCTCGACGAGGGGATCGCTCTCCCCATCCTCCTCGGCAATCGCACCACGATCGAGCGCATCGCCTCGGAGAGCCGCATCTCGATGGAGGACATCGAGGTCGAGGATCCGTACACCTCCGAGCATCGCGATGCGTATGCGGAGTTCCTCTTCGTGCGCAGGCAGCGGAAGGGGATGAGCCTCGCCGAGGCGCATCAGCGGGTGTCGAACGGCAACTATTTCGGCAGCATCATGGTCGCGCTGGGTCATGCCGACGCGTTGGTATCGGGGGTCAACATGCATTACCCCGAGACCATTCGGCCGGCGCTGCAGGTAATCGGGGCGCAGCCGGACGTCGGGATCGCGAGCGGGCTGTACATGCTCGTGTTCGAGCGACACGTCGTGTTCTGCGGCGACACGACGGTCAACATCGATCCGACGGCGGAGCAGCTGGCGCAGATCGCCGAGGGCGCGACGAGGCTGGTGCGGACGTTCGGGATCGAGCCGCACGTCGCGCTGCTGTCGTTCTCGAACTTCGGCTCGGTGCAGCACGCGGAGACGAAGAAGGTGGCCGACGCGGTTCAGCTCCTCCGCGCGCGGAACCCGACGCTAATGGTCGATGGTGAGATGCAGGCCGATACGGCAGTGGACGAACGCAAGCTCAAGACGATGTATCCGTTCAGCACCCTGACGGAACGCGCGAACGTGCTCATCTTTCCGAACCTGAGCGCGGGGAACATCGCGTACAAGCTGCTGAACCATCTGGGGGGCGCGACGGCGATAGGACCGATTCTCGTCGGCATGCGCCTGCCGGTGCACGTGCTCGAGGAAGGTGCAGAGGTGCAGGACATCGTGAACATGGCGGCCGTGGCCGTCATCGACGCACAGCAGCACGAAGCGGCCGCGCGTTGATTCTACGAACATAACGAACACACTGACTTCACTGGATCGCCGACAATATGACAACTGAAGCCGCGCCTACCTCTACGACCAGCGGTCGCACGGACAATCGCAGCCTTGCCGCGCAGGGCCTTCGTCCCGGCGGCTGCGTGCACTGGAATCTCGTCGCCCCCGAGCTCATTCAGCAGGCGGTGAGGCGCGACGAGGGGCTCCTCGCCGACATGGGACCCTTCGTCGCCGTGACGTCGCCGCACACCGGGCGTTCGCCGAACGACAAGTTCGTCGTGAACGATCCCGAATTCGCGCAGGACGTGTGGTGGGGGAAGGTCAATCAACCCATCTCGCCCGAGCACTTCGATGCGCTGCTGGCGGATGTGCAGGCGTACCTGAACAAGAGCAGCGATCTGTTCGTGCAGGACCTCTGGGCGGGCGCGGACCCGGCGCACAGACTTTCGGTGCGCTTCGTGAGCCCAAACGCGTGGCACATGCAATTCGTGCGCAACATGTTCCTGCGCCCGACAGCGGCCAACCTCACGGGCTTCCTCGCGAACTTCACGGTGCTGCACGCTCCGGAGATGCAGGCCGACCCGAAGCGCCACGGCACACGCTCCACGACCTTCATCGTGCTCAGCTTCGCGAAGCGCATGATCCTGATCGGGGGCACGCGCTACGCCGGCGAGCTGAAGAAGTCGATCTTCACGGTCATGAACTACCTGATGCCGAAGCAGAACGTGCTGTCGATGCACTGCTCCGCGAATGTGGGCGAGGAGGGCGACACCGCGCTCTTTTTCGGCCTTTCGGGCACGGGGAAGACCACGCTTTCCACGGATCCGCATCGCTTCCTCGTGGGCGATGACGAGCACGGATGGAGCGACGACGGCGTTTTCAACTTCGAGGGCGGCTGTTACGCGAAGGCGATCAACCTCTCGGCCGAAGGCGAGCCGGAGATCTATCGCACCACGCAGATGTTCGGCACCGTTCTCGAGAACGTCGTGCTCGACTCGCACACGCGACATGTGGACTTCGCGGACCAGTCGATCACGGAAAATACGCGCGTCAGCTACCCCATGCACTACATCAAGCGGCACGTCGCGGGCGGGCGCGCAGGACATCCGAAGAACGTCATCTTCCTGACGGCCGACGCGTTCGGCGTGCTGCCACCGATCGCGGCACTCTCGCGCGACCAGGCGATGTATTACTTCCTCTCCGGCTATACGGCGAAGGTCGCGGGCACGGAGCGGGGCGTGAAGGAGCCGCAGGCGACGTTCAGCGCGTGCTTTGGCGCAGTCTTCCTCGTGTGGCATCCGTCGCGATATGCACAGATGCTCGGCACGCTCCTCGAGCGGCACGATGCGCGCGTGTGGCTGGTGAACACGGGGTGGACCGGCGGCGCGTACGGCGTCGGATCGCGCATGAAGCTCGGCCACACGCGGGCGATGGTCCGCGCCGCGCTCGCGGGCGAGCTCACCGGCGCGCCGACGACCATCGATCCGGTGTTCGGGCTCGCGGTGCCGAACTCGATTCGCGATGTGCCCGCGTCGCTGCTCTCGTCACGCTCGACGTGGGCCGATCCGGCGGCGTACGACAAGCAGGCGCGCACCCTCGCCGAGATGTTCGCGAAGAATTTCGAGCAGTTCGCCGACGTCGTCGACGCGTCGGTGCGGAGCGCCGGCCCCCGCGCATGAGACGAACCTCCGCGTGACCATCGTTCGCGATCCACTCTGGAACAACATCCCGGTCGACGCGGACGCGATGCGTCTCGTCGACACGGAGGTGTTCCAGAGGCTGCGCTACGTGCGGCAGCTCGGATTGGCGTTCCTGGTCTATCCCGGCGCGACGCATTCCCGCTTCGAGCACGCGCTCGGCACCTATCATCTCACCGGGCGCACGCTCGCGCTTCTCCGCGAGCGCGGCGAGCTCGCGCGGCTCGCGGCGGATGAGTGCGCGGTCGTGCGCGCGGCCGCGCTGCTGCACGATGTGGGGCACTATCCGTTCTCGCACGCGCTCGAGGAGATCGGAGTGCTCCATCACGAGGTCGTCGCGCGCGCACTGATCACGGGCGGTGAGATCGGCGCGGTGCTCGCGAGCACGATCGGCGCGAACGCGGCGATTCGCGCGCACGCGATCATCGCGGGCGAAAGTGCGAGCCCGCTCCAGGGGCTGATCTCCGGCTCGCTCGACCTCGACAAGATCGAGTATCTCAAGCGCGACGCGCTCATGTGCGGCGTACCCTACGGCGAGATCGACGTCGACCGGCTGCTCCACTCGCTGACGATCGTCGAGGATCCGAAGAGCGGCGCGCCCGCGATCGGGATCGTGGAGAAGGGGCTCGCAGCGCTCGAGTCGCTGCTCTTCGCGAAGTATCAGATGTACCGGAACGTGTATTGGCACCATGCGGTGCGAAGCGCGACCGCGATGTACAAGCGCCTCGTGGACGACGCGCTACGGAGTGGCGCGATCCAGGCGGCCGAGCTCGCGGGCTTCACGGACGAGGGGCTTCTGCATCGTCTCGACGAGCGCGCGCCGTCGTCGCTGTTGCACGGGCTGCGCAACCGGCGCTTGCACAAGCGCGCCTTCGAGTGCTCATCGACGGAGCTCTCCGGTGGACAGGGCGACTGGATCGCGAACGATCGCGCGCGCGTCATCGCGGCGGAGGATGCGCTGGCGCGCGAGCTCGGCGTCGAGCCGGGCGCGGTGCTGCTCGACTATCCGGAGAAGCCGCGGATGCTGGGACTCGACCTGCCGGTACGCATGCGGGGCGGCGAGGTGCGACGGTTGGGGGCGAGCGGCTGGCCGGCGGCGATCAACCTGCCGCTCCTGTCGCAGGAGCTCTACGAGTCGACGCGGGTGATGCGGGTGTTTGCGGTAGAAGGGGTGCGGGTGCCAAGGGAGCGGGTGATGGAGTTGCTGGCGACGTAGCTCGGCGCCGGCTCACCCCTTATCGTCGAACGTCACTACCTGCTGCACCGCCGCCATCGTCGGCCGATCCGCGCTCCCCTCCATCTTCGCCACCGCCGTCCCCACCGCGAAGAACTCGATCGCATTCGCGCCCCATCCCCAATTCGATTCCTCCACGCGAGCGCCGACCACACCGATCCCGCCGCGCTCTACCGCCTCCGCCTGCATCCGCTCCAGCGCGAACTCGCGCGCCGCGTACGTCGCCTCCGTATAGACCTTCATCTCCTGGTTGCGCCCAACCTGCTTCAACGTCTGCATGAAGCTCAGATGCGCAATGTGGTACACGCACGCGCCCATTGAGAGACTCACCGGCCGATAGCCCGCGCGCACGAGCTTCCAGAGATCCTGTCCGCTCAGATCCGACGTGAATGGACGGTTGTCCTTCGTTCGGAAGCTTCCCTTCCGCTCCAGATGACGAATCGCCGTCCCGATCGCCTGGAACTCGAGCACGCCCTCGTCCATCGCATACTGCTTGAACACCAGCCGCACGCCGACCACGCCGTCGGCGCCGAGCAGATCGGCCTCCTCCTCCATGCGCGTCATCGCCAGCTCGCGCGCCTGGAACATCGCGTTGCTCAGCACATCGAGCTCCTGGCTCACGCTCCACTTTTGCCACTGAAAGCCGACGTGGTAGATCGACGAGCCCATCACCAGACCGAGCGCCTCAAATCCCGCCTGCTCGACGAGCAGAAACTCATCGACGGTGAGATCGCTCGTGAAGAACGCCGGACGATCCCCCGTCCCGCGCATCGCCTTCAATCGCTCGGCCGCACCGGCGGGAAGATTCGCAGTTGATCCAGGCACGTAGTCCGGCATGATGCTCCTCGTGGTTAGAGTCGCGACGCAGTGAATCGAGCCGCGATCAGGAATCGCTTGAATTCAAGAAAGTTTGCAGCGCCACGCGTCCCTTCTCCGTTCGTCGCAGCTCCACGTCGAGCGCGAGCCCGAGCTCGGCGAGAAACGCGTCGATCTCCATCGATGAAGTACGAATTGCGACGCCATGCACGACCTGCTGCCGCGTCGCCTCAAACGTGCCATTCGAATTTTTCTTGAGAACGTATGCGTAGCCGCCGAGTGGCAGTCGCACGGAGGTGATCTGTCGCTTGAGCAGCGAGCGCTCGACCTCGACGCCCGGCACCGCAGCGGAGAGCGTCGTCACCAACTCGTCGAGAAGTTCCTGCTGATCGGTGCGGCTCCGATGCACGAGCCATGCGGCGACACTCGCGCCCTCGAAGGACGGCGTGGGATCGCTCACAAGCGACCACCCGCGTCCCTCCCCCGCGCCTCCGCCAGCTTCTTCGCTAGTCCCCGGTAAAACCCTGCGTCCCCCGGCTTCTCCTGCTGCTCCAGCGAGAGCGCCGCCAACTCCAGCGCGTACAGCAGATTCCCGAGGTACAGCTCCGCGATGGACCCGACCGTCTCATCGCTCACGAAACGCTCACCGCTACGCCCCCGCCCCCGCCCCCTCCGAATCCAGCGCCACGATCCGCACGACGATCGCCGTGATGTTGTCCAGCCCACCGCGCCCGTTCGCCTCCGAGATCAGCGCCTCCACCACCCGCTGCGCCGTCGCGCGCGAGGAGAGCAGCGTCAGCAGCCGACGGTCATCCACCATCCCGGTCAGCCCATCGCTCGCCACCAGGAAGGTGTCGCCCTTCCTGAGGTCGCCCGTGTACGTGTCCGGCTCCACATCCGAGCCCGCACCCACGCACCGCGTGATCACGTTGCTGTAGGGATGGTAGCGCGCCTGCTCCGGCGTCAGGAACCCCGCGTCCACCTGCTCCTGCACGTACGAATGATCCTTCGTCACCTGCGCCAGCTTCCCGTCGCGAAGCAGGTAAATGCGCGAATCACCGACCTGTCCGATCAGATACTTGTCCTGACCGATCATGAGGATCGATGCGGTCGTGCCCATCCCCTGCTTGTCGACTTCCGTCAGCGTGCGCTCGTAGATCTCCTGGTTCGCGCGCTTCAGCGCATCGCTCACCTTCACGCTCACATCGTCCGTCGTAATGTCGCGTATGACCCGCAGCTCGTCCGACACGATCCGGACCGCCATGTCACTCGCGATCTCGCCGGCCGCGTGCCCGCCCATGCCATCAGCCACAACGAACAGCCCTCCCGGAGGGTCAGCGAAATAGCTGTCCTCGTTTCCGGAGCGGACCATCCCCGTATGCGTTGCCTGACCGACCTCGAGCTGCACTAGTGACCTGTCATCAGTATGAGTACTCCAGCGACAATCAGTATCAGCACTCCCACCCATAGCAACAGCGGTACCGCGCGCGACGACTTCCTTATCGGAGCCGCCGCCGGCCTCGGCGTCGCACGCTGCCCCGGCTGCGACACCACCGGCGTCTTCATCGCCGCCTTCTTCGGATCCACCTTGAACGCCGCGATCGCGCGCGTCTGACTCGCACTTCCCACCTGCGCACCATCCGGCACCCGAAAGATGAACTTGACGCCGCCAAAACGCACGTCCGGCGCGCCAATCAATGGTGCCTCCCCATCCAGCCGCCGTCCACCCACGTAGGTCCCGTTCGTCGATCCCATGTCCACAACGTACCACCCATCTTCCCGCCGCTGCAGCTTCGCGTGCGAGTCCGACACGCTCTCGTCGGACACGATGATGTCATTGTGCGCGCCGCGTCCGACGTGCGCGAGCGGCGAGCGCACTTCCATGATCGTCCCCTTCAACAGCCCGGAGCTCAGGACCTCGAGCGTCGCCAGCGGCGCACGCGGCGGAGGCGCGCTGTCGGCGTAGAAGCGGAACTCTTCATCGCCGATCGTCAGCACATCGCCTCGCCCCAGCAGCGCCGGCGTCGCCGCCTGCTCCCCATTCACCAGAACGCCGTTCGTGCTCATGTCCCGAAGAAGGTAGCCCTCGGGCGACGGGGAGAGCGAGGCATGCTTGCGAGAAACCTCCGTCGAGCCCACCACGACATCGCACGTCGGATCGCGGCCGAACACGAGCCCAGCCGCCGGCACCGGATACTCGCGCCCGTCCATCAGGGAGATGATCCGCCCCCCGGTCGCTGCCGTCGGCTTCCCGCTCGCCACCGGAGCTGCACTCTCCGGCAGCCGTACGGGCTGTACCAACTGCGTGTTTCCCCTGCGACTGTCATCGCCAAAAAAAAGCTCCCTGCCCGCGACTTCGATCCTGTCGCCATGGAGCAAGGGAGCCGGCTCGGCGCCGAGTGCCACGTTGTTCACCTTCACGCTTCCGTCGATCCGTCGGGCCACCGTCGAGCCGTCCGCGCCTACGTCCAGCGACGCGAACACACCATCGCTTCCATTCCCGCTCAATCTGATCCGCGCCCCTTCCGTCCCCCCAATCGTATTCTCGCCCGCGATCAGCGGATATTGCTGACCATCCAACTGTATGTAAGGCATCGAGATAGAAACGCGGGGCAAGAGACGCGGGGAATGCAGGGCAGCCTCGGTCCGGCACCGGACCAAACGCGCGGGATCGACGTGTCACGAAGCTACGCCCGGCCCAATGGCGCGGCAAGCACGGGCATTGCTTCCCGCATTACGTTCCAGCATGCCCCTCTGGCTTCACTGGATCGTCCTCGGCCTCATCGCCGGCACGCTGTCGAAGTATCTCATGCCGGGGCGCGACCCCGCCGGCTGCCTCATCACCGTCGCCCTGGGCATCGTCGGCGCGCTGCTCGGCGGCTGGATCGGCTCCCACCTCGGCTGGGGCGCCGTGAGCGCGACGCGGTTCAGCATTCGCTCGATCGCTCTCGCGACGCTGGGCGCCGTCGTGCTCCTGCTCGTCGGCCGTTTGGTCTTCCGTCTGCGCCGCCGCGCGTAGCCCGAACGGACACCGCAACCGTTAGATTTACGCATGAAGTCTCATATCGTGGTGCGCGGCGCGCGGCAACATAATCTCAAGGGCTTCGATCTCGAGATTCCGCGTCGCAGCTACACGGTGATCACCGGTCCGTCCGGCTCCGGAAAGTCCTCGCTGGCGTTCGATACGATCTACGCCGAAGGACAACGGCGGTACGTGGAGTCGCTATCGGCGTATGCGCGGCAGTTCCTGGAGCGGATGGAGAAGCCGAACGTCGACTTCATCGACGGGCTCTCCCCCGCGGTCGCGATCGAGCAGTCGAATCCGACGAAGACCTCCCGATCGACCGTCGGCACCGCCACCGAGATCTACGACTTCATGCGGCTCCTCTGGGCGCGCGTCGGCCACACCTTCTGTCCGGTGTGCGATCGAGAGATGAAGCGCGACACGGTGGAGTCGGTGACGAAGGAGGTGCTCGCGCTCCCCGCCGGGATGCGCTTCTCCGTCGCTTTCCCGCTGCGGCTGAGCAATCTCGTCACGCACGATGTCGTCGTCGAGAACCTGCGCGCGCAGGGATTTCTTCGCGTGGTGATCGAGGGGACGCTCGTGCATCTCGACGAGCTCCCGGCGGGCACCGACGTCACGAGGCGGCGGAGCTGCTGGTCGTCGTCGACCGGCTCGTGGTCGCGCCCGAGAGCCGGCAGCGGCTCGCCGATGCGGTGGGCACCGCCTTCCGCGATGGCGACGGCGACTGCGTCGTGCTGCTCGCGACGCCGATCGCGGCGAGCCTCGCGGGCTCCGGCACGCAGAGCGACGACGCGACGCCGGTGTCGCGGCTCATGTACACCGAACGCTTCGAATGCCCATACGACGCCACGCGCGCGCCTACCCCCACACCGCAGCTTTTCTCGTTCAATAATCCACGCGGCGCGTGCCCGACCTGCAACGGCTTCGGCGCGGTGCTCGAATACGACGAAGCGCTCATC